>JAVLFR010000104.1:0-1675 GCA_046052785.1 Limnohabitans sp.
AGGTGCCGGACAAATCCGCCCCGTGAACTCGGGAAAGTTGTTGGTGCTGTGCAGCACCTCAATCGCGTTCTTCCAATCGTCTTGATACACCAACTCGTTGAAGTCCGGAATGATGTTGTTGACAGGGCAGCCGCTGTTACAAAACGGTGTGCCGCAGTCCATGCAACGGGCGGCTTGGTCTTTGGCTTGTTTGTCGTCCAAACCAATCACAAATTCGTCGTAGTTTTTCAGGCGCTCTTTGACGGGCTTGTAGCCCTCTTCGATGCGCTCAATTTCCATAAAGCCAGTGACTTTTCCCATGATTCAAATCCTTTTGCTTGAACTAAGCCTTACTTGGCAGCGACCACTTGCTTGGCCGATGCGGCTGGAGCCTTGGCGGTCTTGGCTGCGTTTAACTCGCCCAAGGCGCGCTTGTATTCGTTGGGGAACACTTTGACAAACTTGGCCCGTGCGGTGTCCCAGTTGTCTAGCAAGTCACGGGCGCGTTTAGAGCCCGTCCAACGGTGGTGGTCTTCGAGCAACTTCTTGAGTTGCGCTTCGTCAGTTTGGTCACGGTGCCAAATGGCGCGAGGCAACGAGGCTTCTTGCTCGGCAGACGTCAACACTTTTTCCATGGAGACCATGGCAGTGTTGCACTTCTTGTCGAACTGGCCGTCTTCGTTGAACACATAGGCCACGCCGCCGCTCATACCTGCCGCGAAGTTGCGGCCGGTTTTACCCAACACCGCCACCGTGCCGCCAGTCATGTATTCGCAACCATGGTCGCCTGTGCCCTCGACCACAGCGGTCGCGCCAGACAAACGCACCGCAAAACGCTCGCCCGCCACGCCTGAGAAGAACGCTTCGCCGCGTGTGGCACCAATCATCACCGTGTTACCCACGATGATGTTGTTGACCGCGTCGCCACGGAAATCGATGCTGGGACGCACCACCACACGACCGCCTGAGAGGCCTTTGCCGGTGTAGTCGTTGGCGTCACCAATGAGGTAGAGCGTGATGCCATTGCACAAGAAGGCGCCGAATGATTGACCACCCGTGCCTTCGAGTTGGATGCGGATGCTGTCATCTGGCAAACCTTCAGGGTGCACCTTGGTCACAGCGCCAGACAACATCGCGCCGACAGAGCGGTTGACGTTGCGGGCTACTTCCATGAACTGCACCTTTTCGCCGCGCTCGATCGCGGGCTTAGATTTCTCGATGAGTTTTTGGTCCAGTGCTTTTTCCAAACCATGGTCTTGCACATCGACGTGGTAGCGAGAAATTTCTGGGCCCACTTGAGGCACCGCCAACAAGCGCGCAAAGTCGAGGCCTGAGGCCTTCCAGTGCTCGATGCCCGCGCGCATGTCGAGCAAGTCGGCGCGACCAATCATGTCGTCAAATTTCTTGATGCCCAGCTGCGCCATGATTTGACGCACTTCTTCAGCGATGAAGAAGAAGTAGTTGACCACGTGCTCAGGTTTGCCTGTGAACTTTTTGCGCAGCTCGGGGTCTTGTGTGGCCACGCCCACGGGGCACGTGTTCAAGTGGCACTTGCGCATCATGATGCAGCCCTCAACCACCAGCGGTGCTGTGGCAAAGCCAAACTCGTCAGCGCCGAGCAAAGCACCCACAGCCACATCGCGGCCGGTTTTCATTTGGCCGTCGGTTTGAACCCGAATGCGGCTGCGCAAACCAT
>JAVLFR010000105.1:0-1581 GCA_046052785.1 Limnohabitans sp.
AGTTGGTGGCCGAAGCCGCCGTGGTGGGCCGCCCTGACGACACCACAGGCGAAGCCATCTGCGCCTTTGTGGTCTTGAAACGCTCACGCCCCGTGGGTGACGAAGCCAAAGCGATTGCCAAAATCTTGCGCGACCACGTGGGCAAAGAAATTGGCCCCATCGCCAAGCCCAAAGACATCCGCTTTGGTGACAACTTACCCAAAACCCGCTCGGGCAAGATCATGCGCCGCTTGCTGCGCAGCTTGGCCAAGAACGAGGCGATCACCCAAGACACCTCCACCTTGGAAAACCCAGCGATTCTGGATCAGCTGACAGACAACCACTGATCTGTCTTCACCCACCTAGAGAGGCAACTGCATGCACCCAGCAGCAGTTGCCTAGCTTTTATCCAACCACTGACAAATTGGCGCCCACTGGGCGAGGTCCTTTTCAATTTGGGTGGGGGTGATGTCAAACATTGACAGCCCGTGCGCGGCCATGTGCAGGTAATACTGGGTATCACGCAAATAACCCAAAACAGGAACCTGCAAAGATTCGGCAAAGTCATGCAAATGGCCCGCAGCAATGGTGCGCCCATTCACACGGTTACCGACAACGCCCACTTGGGTGGGCAATTTGCGGGTGAGATGGGTCAGCTCCAGCAAAAAAGCATGGGTGGCTTGCATGTCAAATACCCCAGGCATCAACGGCACGATGACCTTGTCAGCGCGTTGCACCAAGGCTTTCAGGGCTTGGCCGTGCAAGCCTGCAGGAGTGTCAATCACCACGTGGGTTGTCCCCTTGGGTGGCTTGGCGGTCGGAACCTCGCCCACCTCCAATTCCCAGGTGGCAATGGGTGGCAAAGTGCGAGGACGCTGAGCCAGCCAAAACTTGGACGATTGCTGAACATCCGCATCACCCAACATCACCTGATGCCCGCGCGACGCAAAATAGCCCGCCACATTGGTCGCCAAGGTGGATTTACCCGCACCCCCTTTGGGGTTCGCAACGAGAACGACTTTCATAGCTCGGTATTTCCTCAATGAGTTGACAGACCACAACACACACCTCAAAAGGCATATGAAATTGCGAAAATTTGAAATAGCAATATAAACTATCAGGCATCGTCATTTTTGAAAGATTCGACCATGAGCGAAGGCACCAAAGACAAAAGCATCTTCATTGGCAGTGGCGTGGTATTCAAGGGCTCGATCAATGCGCCTAACCAAGCCGTCATTTCTGGCACGGTCGAAGGTGAGTTGACGGCCAAAGATGTCTTGATCGGCGCATCGGGTGTGGTCACTGGCAAAACCTCCGCTGACTTCATTGACGTCAAGGGCGAATTGAACGAATCCATCACCAGTAAAAACGTGCTCATTGTGCGCAACACGGGCAAGGTCTCGGGCGATGTCACCTACGGCGAGCTCGAAATTGAGCGCGGTGGCAAAGTCAAAGGCGGCATGAAGCAGGTCTAAGACGCAGGCGCTGCTGGACGACCGCTGAACCAAATCTCAGCGGCTGGCCGCACAACTGCCATCGGGTTGACATGCAGCCCATCTAGAATCGGCGAAACTTTTCGCCTACCTTCGCTTGTCTCATTCG
>JAVLFR010000106.1:0-4997 GCA_046052785.1 Limnohabitans sp.
GGCAGCGTCAGATGTGTATAAGAGACAGCTCGACGATCAGCGCCTCTTGGTCTTTGCTGCGTCGCAACTCATCGAGTCGTTCACGCAGCACTTTGGCAGCGCCCTTGTCGCGGTGGCTCATTTCATCAAACACCGCTTGCAATTGTTCCAAGCTAGGCAGGTTTGCCAGCCAGTCGCGCAGATGCGCCGTGCGCTCAGCTGAGGTGGTAACGGTGAAGGCCCCGCCAGTCAAAGTATCGAGGGCGGCGAGGTCGAGGGGTTTGTTTGCAGAATCAGTCACAAGTAGGGCTCACATGAAATGAGGGGTGATTGTCGCCGAGGCTTTAAAATTTCAGCCACTCCCAATTGAATAAATTTATGGCCCTTCCTTTGCTTGCCCGATTACAGCTAGGTGTTCGCACCTTTGCGACTGACGTGGCCCAAGGCTTTTTTGCGATTTCGCACAATGGCTTGGCCATGGTGGGCCTGTCGATTTTCTTTTTCGTGGTGGCCTTGACTGTGCGCCCTGAGCTGCGGGTGGTGACAGAGGCCAAGGTGATCAGCTGGCTGCAAGAGCGCCAATACGACGAACTGGGCATAGCCACGGATGCCGACGCGGTCGACCGCGCCACCGCCACCGATCCCCGAGATTTACCCAAACAACAAGCGAATTTGGCGTATTGGTTGAGCAAAAAATACCGCGTCGGCCCCGAGCCGTTGAGCGCTTTGGTGGCGGAAGCCTATGACGTGGGACCTGCCAACCAAATTGAACCCACCTTGATTTTGGCCGTGATGGCCGTGGAGTCGGGCTTCAACCCCTTCGCCCAAAGCGCTGTGGGGGCGCAAGGTCTGATGCAAGTCATGACCAAGGTGCACGAACAAAAGTACCAAGGTTTTGGCGGTGCCTTGGCCGCCTTTGACCCTGTTGCCAATCTGCGCGTGGGTGTGAATGTGCTCAAAGAGTGCATCACACGCGCAGGCAGCACAGAAGGTGGGCTCAAGCTCTATGTGGGCGCGGGCAATTTAAAAGACGACCAAGGCTACACAAGCAAGGTGTTGGCTGAAAACGCCCGCTTGCAACAAGTGGCCAAGGGTATGAAAGTGCCCTTGACCCCACCCCCTGCTACCGCCGCCGAAGCGGCCACGGCCCGTTTGGAAAGCCTGTGGGAAAAAGCCCAACGCTTGACCCCATTTGGCAAGGATGAGAACGAATAAAAAGCTTGGGGAAGCGCGGTAAACTCCCCAATGTGCGCAACTGGCGATAGGCGTGTGAGGCATCCGCCCCACACCGCTGACGTGGATGTATGACCACTGGGGAGCGCGCAGCCTCTATTTGTAGAGGTGTTTTGCCGTTCGCCTGGGCAGCCATCAACACCTTTTTTTAGGACTGCCACCATGTACAACCGCCACATTTTGATCGCGCAAACCGACCCCGAAGTTTGGGCTGCCATTGAGGCCGAAAACGCGCGACAAGAGCACCACATCGAGCTCATCGCCAGCGAAAACTATGCCTCGCCCGCCGTCATGCAAGCCCAAGGCTCGCAACTGACCAACAAATACGCCGAAGGCTACCCCGGCAAGCGCTACTACGGTGGCTGCGAGCACGTGGACGTGGCCGAGCAACTGGCCATCGACCGCCTGAAACAAATTTACGGTGCAGATGCCGCTAACGTGCAGCCGCATTGCGGGGCCTCGGCCAACGAAGCGGTGTTTCTCGCTTTCTTGAAGCCCGGTGACACCATTTTGGGCATGAGCTTGGCCGAGGGCGGGCACTTGACCCACGGCATGGCGCTCAACATGTCGGGCAAATGGTTCAACGCCGTGTCTTATGGCTTGGATGCCAACGAGGCCATCGACTACGAGGACATGGAAGCCAAGGCCCGCGAACACAAACCCAAACTCATCATTGCAGGCGCTTCTGCCTACAGCTTGCACATCGATTGGGCACGCTTTGCCAAAGTCGCCAAAGAAGTGGGCGCCATTTTCTTGGTCGACATGGCGCACTACTCTGGCTTGATTGCCGCGGGCGTGTACCCCAACCCCGTACCGCACGCCGATGTGGTGACCTCCACCACCCACAAGAGCCTACGTGGCCCCCGTGGCGGCATCATCTTGATGAAGGCTGAGCACGAAAAAGCCATCAACAGCGCGATCTTCCCTGGCCTGCAAGGTGGCCCCTTGATGCACGTCATCGCGGCCAAGGCCGTGGCGTTCAAAGAAGCCATGCAACCTGACTTCAAGAACTACCAAGCCCAAGTGTTGAAAAACGCCCAAATCGTGGCTGATACCTTGACTGCACGCGGCCTGCGCATCGTCAGCGGCGGTACCCAAAGCCACGTGATGTTGGTGGACCTGCGCTCCAAAAAAATCACGGGCAAAGAAGCCGAAGCAGCATTGGGCGCAGCCCACATGACGATCAACAAAAACGCCATCCCCAACGACCCAGAAAAACCTTTTGTCACCAGCGGTGTTCGCATTGGCACCCCCGCCATGACAACCCGTGGTTTCAAGGATGAAGAAGCCCGACTGACGGCCAACTTGATTGCGGACGTTCTGGACAACCCCCACGACGAGGCCAACATCGCGGCAGTGCGTGCCAAGGTGCATGCGCTGACTGCGCAGTTTCCGGTTTACAAGTAAGTTGCCACCCACCCCCGCTCATTCGTGACGGGGGTTTTTGTTTGTCTTAGGTACTTTTTCGTTTGTTTTTTTGTTCGTGAAGATTTCTCGCCGGAGTGGGCACGGGTTGCAGGCACGGCGGGCTCTTCATGCTGGGTACAGAAATCATCGCCCGCCGCACCTACAACCCGCGCTGTTTGAGGCTAGAAATAGTTCTCTCGTTGCTCCGCAACTTTGCTTGAGCAAAAGGGTCGAGTGAGTGTTGCGAGCGAAGCAAAGCAAGGACGCAGACTGAGGGTGTTTGGTATTGGCCGCTGACGATTTCTGGTACGCCAGCATGAGGAAGCGGCCAATACCAAATACCCTCAGCGAGCCCAGCACAAAAAGAAGCACACAAACAAAACGTAAACAAAAAAGCAAAAGAGAAAACAGCATATGAAATGTCCCTTCTGCGGCCACCTAGAAACCCAAGTCGTCGAGACCCGTATGTCTGAAGACGGCGACTCGGTGCGCCGACGCCGCCAATGCGGCGCCTGTGAAAAGCGCTACACCACCTACGAACGTCCCGATGTCAGCTTTCCCAACATCGTTAAAAAAGACGGTCGGCGCATCGACTACAAACGCATCAAACTCCTCGAATCCATGAGTCTGGCGCTTCGCAAACGTCCCGTCAGCACCGAGCAGGTGGACAACGCCATCGAGCGCATCGAAGAAAAACTCATGTCCTTGGGGCAGCGCGAAGTGCCCTCAACCCGCATTGGCGAGCTCGTGATGCGTGAACTCAAAAAGCTAGACAAAGTGGCCTACATTCGCTTCGCCAGCGTGTACCGCAGCTTCGAAGATATTGACGACTTCAAGAGCTTGGTGGACGAAGTTCGTAAGTAGTTTTCGAGTTTCAGCCATGCGCTGATCTGCCTGCAAAACCTAGTATTTGCGGCATGCATTGGCTAGCACGTTCACACCCAAACGGCTTCACCTTGGTGGAGCTGCTGGTGTGTTTGGCGGTACTCACGCTCATGACCGCTTATGGCATTCCCAACTGGCAACGCCTGCAAGAGCGAAGTCGTGTGGAAGTCGCCCGCGACCAGCTGATCAACGATTTGCAAACCGCCCGGGTGCGCGCCGTGCAACGCGGCGAACCCTTGCAGCTGACGCGCTTGCGCGATTGCAGCTGGGCCGCCGCTGCCAACAACGACTGGAGTTGCGGATGGCAACTGATCGTCAAGGCCAACCAAACTGTGTTGCAGACCTCACAGCTGCCATCGCCCCTACAAGTCACGTTCACCAAATCAGACCCACTGGACATCAGCCCCCTGGGCGACCTCGGCTACGTGGGTGACCGCTGGGTCATGAAGTCACGCCAAGTGGCTGGCCCCGTGGCCTATGCGGTGTGCTTGAACAGCGCCAGCCGTTTACGTTGGCAATCGGGGGAAACATGCAGCAACTAAAGCCACCTTTTGGCATCGCGCTGCTCGAGGCGCTGGTGGCATTGTTGATCTTGGCCTTTGGCATGCTGGGGCTGTTGTGGATGCATCAACAAGCCCTGATGCAACAACGCCAGCAACTCATGCGCTCGCTCGCCCTGGGGCTGGCCGACGATTTGGCAGAGCGCATGCGCGTGAATGCGCCGCAACAAGGGATGTACGCCAGAGTCTGGGGTCAGTCTGCCCCCGCCTCAACCGACTGCTCGGCCACCGCCTGCACCCGACAAGAACTCGCCGCATGGGACCTGCAGCAGTTTCAACGCAGCTTGCAAAACCAACTCTCGCAAGGTGATGCGGCTGTGTTTGCATTGACGGGCGTGCCTAACGGATGGGGCATCGTCATCGCCTGGCGCGACACGAATGAAACCTACCGCACCGACACCAGCTGGGGCACACCTGCCTGCCCCGCGCAAATGAGCTGCTGGCGTTTGTTCTTCAGGCCAGACCGATGAGGCCGGTGCAACACGCCACCGCCTTGGCGCACGGCTACAGCCTGCCAGAGCTGCTGGTGGGCATGGCACTGAGCCTGCTCGTCATCGCTGCCGCCACTTCGGCCTACGGCACCAGCAAACAAACGTGGTACGCCATGGCGGCCGCCGATGCAGTGCACGCCAACGCACGCATGGCCTTGCGCAATATCCGCGAGCAAGCCCAGATGGCGGGGGCAGCCACCCTCTTGCTCACCAGCAACACCGCAGGGTCATTGACCGTGGCAGTGTCTACCCAAGAAGACTTAGGCCAACCTGCGCTGGCCGGCATCAACGGCTCTAAAAATGTGGAGAGCCTCACCCTTGGCCATTGGGGTGCGTTGGACACCACCGACTGCCAAGGCAACACAAACAGCACCCAAGCCAGCGTGCGCAACGACTACAAACTCAACACCAAAAAAGAACTCAGCTGCAAAGACCTCAGCCC
>JAVLFR010000107.1:0-12186 GCA_046052785.1 Limnohabitans sp.
AGTGAATCGGGTGTTCCTGCATGAGGGCTCCTTGTCAAAACTTGACGTGCATCATGCGCAGAATTGCTTATTAAGTAAATCGGATTTTTAATATAATTAATATTTGATTATCAAATATTAAGGGTGTGTGATTGCATGGACATCACCAAACTGGATTTAAATTTGTTGGTTGTGTTCCACCACCTCTTGATCCACAAGCGGGTATCGGTCATAGCCCCGCTCTTAGGTATGAGCCAGCCTGCCGTCAGTAGCGCGCTGGGGCGCTTGCGGGCGCATTTGGGCGATGAGCTTTTCTTGCGCACGCAAGGTGGCATGACGCCCACGCCCTATGCCTTACAGCTGGCCGAACCGGTGGCGATGGCTTTGGATGGTTTGCAACAGGCCCTTAATGTAAGAGCCGCTTTTGACCCCTCGACCAGCACGCGTAGCTTCACGCTGGCGATGACCGATGTGGGGGAGATGTATTTCTTGCCCGTGCTGGTTGATGCCTTGACAAGGGCCGCACCCGCTGTGACTTTGCAGGTTGTGAGCGTGACGCAGGCTTCCCTTAAAGAGGATATGGCCACTGGCCGGATCGATCTGGCCATGGGCTTGTTGCCACAGTTACAGGCGGGGTTTTTTCAGCAGGCCTTGTTCCGACAAAAATACATTTGCCTCATGCGTCAAGGCCATCCGCTGGCCGCTGGGAATAAGTTGACTTTGAGTAGTTTCATGCAGGCCGAGCATGTGCGCATCGTGGCCGCCGGAACGGGGCATGGTCGCGTGGATGTGGCTTTGGAAAACCAGAAATTACACCGACGCTTTCGCCTGACGGTGCCGCACTACGTGGCCTTGGGTGATTTACTCAGCGACTCGGACTTGATGGCCACCGTGCCCGAGCGCTTTGCCGACCGTAACCTGGTGCCGTTTGGCCTCATCAAGCGGGATCTGCCCATTCCGCTGGCTGAAAGTGCGATCCACCAGTTTTGGCACAGCCGCTTGCACCGAGATCCGGGGCATCAATGGTTGCGTCGTTTCACATGCAATCTTTTTGGCGATATGAAAATTTCCAATGAGGAAATGCCTATTTGAGAACTGGTAAAAATTTAGGGTCGGACTTCCTATTCATTCAAATGTGCATGCAGGAACTGGCGAAAATAGGCCATAGCCGGCGCTTCGGTGCGCCCTGCAAGCGTCACATAGGCAAAGCGCGCCGTAGCCCGCAAACGGGGTTTGAGCTGCAGCTCGACCAAGCTTCCATCTTTGAGCCGGTCACGTGCCGCTGCCATCACCCCCAGATAGATTGCGTCAGTCTGCGCCACAGTGGCAAGCAGGCCATTGATATCGTCGCAGCGCAGGGCGACCATTTCAGAGGGGTTAGCCTGCAGGCCATATTGGTCCACCAGTAAACGTGCCACCTCATCCGAAAGCGGAATGCACGCCACTGGAAAGCGCAACACCTCTGACAGGCTGACGGACCTCTTGTGACCCAGAGGATGCTTGTCACGAACCACGAAACCAGCCTTGAGTTCAACCAGCGATTCGATGTTGAGGTCAGCGCTCGGTATCACGCGGTGCATGTCCACCACCATGGCATCGATTTGGCGACTGCGCAACTGCTGGATCTGCAGCTCCACGGACCCTTGCGTGACGGCTACCCGCATGCCAGGCTGGGATGCGGCTGCGCACATCAGCGGCACCATCAACAAGGCAGAAGGGCCAGATCCCAGACCCACGTTAATAGCGCCGCGACCGCCTTCCTTGAGCCGCTTGGCACTGTGTCGTAACTCGGATGCATCCCTCACAATATGCCGTGCTCGGGACACCACGTCCAAACCTAAAGGCGTGAGCTCATTGCGTTTGCCAATACGGTCCAGCACCTTACCGCCCAGATCGTCCTCGAGGCTTTGAATGCTTCGGCTGAGAGCCGATTGTGTGATGAACAGCTTCTCGGCAGCACGGCTGAACGAGCCGCTATCGGCCAGGGCCAGCAGGTGTTCCAGGTGCTTGATATTCACTGCGTATGGCTTTCTATTTTCATGAGAAAAATGAATGATAACGAGAAAAATAAGTCATTGGACACATTGAATTAGGCCGCCTAACATACAAATCAGCCACTCAAAACCACAATTTTTTTGGAGACCACCATGCAACTCACCCCCCGCACTTTGATTCGTCAGTGCAGCGCACTGTTTGTAGGACTTGCGTTAGCCACAGGACTTGCTGCGCAGACCTTCCCGTCAAAACCCGTCAGCATGATCGTGGCGTTTCCGCCAGGTGGTGGCTCTGATGTGCTGGGCCGCGCCGTGAGCAAAGGCATGGCAGAAGTTTTCGGCCAGCCCATCATCGTCGAAAACGTCGTAGGCGTAGGTGGCTCCCTTGGGGTGCTCAAGGCAGCCAATGCCCAGCCTGATGGCTACACCCTGTTGGCAGGCTCCCCGTTGGAGCTGATCTACACCCCCTTGGGTGTGGCCGCTGCCAAAAACAAGCCAGAGGACATGCGTCTAGCCGCGTTGGTGGGTTACACACCCATTGCGATCGCTGTGCGCAAGGACTTGCCTGTGAACACGTTGGCGGAATTTGTAGCGTTGGCCAAGAAGGCTGATCAGCCACTCAGCTATGGCTCCACGGGCATGGGCTCCCTCTACCACCTGATGGCTGAAAAAGCCCTGCAAACAGCGGGGGCACGTGGCTTGCACGCACCCTACAACGGCATGGCGCCCTACCTCAAAGACTTAATGGGCGGTGTGCTTGACTTTGCGGTCGTCCCTCTGGTTGGCCCGGTGATTGGTGCCATCGAGAGTGGTCAGATCAAAGCGCTGGCCCTGGCCTCCAGCCAACCCTTGGCACGCCTGCCTAAGTTACCCTTAGCAAGCGCCACCAAAGGCTTTGAAGACTATCAGTTCAGCATCTGGATTGGCGTCACAGCCAGTGCCAAGACGCCAGATTCACAAATGGCCGCCGTGCACAAAGCCACTTATGCAGCCCTGGGCAACCCAGAGATTCGCAAAATTATTGAGACGGCAGGCAGCACAGTGGCCGAACCCATGACTCAGGCACAGCTTGACGCCTTCTACAAAAAAGAAGCGGTCACAGCCAGTGCGATCGCCAAGTCTATCAAGCTGGAACCTCAGTAAACCCATGTCAGACACTTTGTCAGCCCTGCAATCTCGCGCGAGTGTCTTCACCGCACTACGTCGTGACATTCACCAGCACCCCGAGATCGGATTCCAAGAGTTTCGCACCAGCGACCTGGTGGCAGAACGCTTGCAGCAATGGGGCTATGAAGTCACACGCGGCTTGGGTGGCACGGGTGTTGTGGGTCAGCTCAAACGCGGCAGTGGCGCTCGCAAGTTGGGCCTGCGGGCTGACATGGACGCCCTGCCCATTCAGGAAACGACCAGCCTGCCACATGCCAGCTGCCATGCGGGTTTGATGCATGCCTGCGGCCATGACGGACACACGGCGATGCTGCTGGCTGCAGCCGAACATCTGGCAAAGTTCACCACGTTTGATGGCACGCTGAATTTAATCTTTCAACCGGCTGAAGAAAGTCTGGGGGGCGCGCGCAAGATGATGGAAGACGGCCTGTTTGACCGCTTTCCCTGCGACGCTGTCTATGCCATGCACAACCTGCCAGGCTTTCGCCCAGGCCAGTTGTTGCTGCGCGAAGGCGCGACCATGGCGTCCAGCGAAAACATTCTGGTGCACATTGAAGGTAAAGGCGGCCATGGTGCCATGCCGCACCTGAGTGCTGACCCGGTCGTTGCGGGTTCGGCCATTGTCATGGGGCTACAAACCATCGTTTCGCGCAACGTACCACCACTGCACATGGCCGTGATCACGGTCGGCGCTTTTCAGTCGGGTGTGAACAACAACGTCATCCCCCAAAACGCCACGCTCAAGCTCAGCGTGCGGGCGTTGGATCGGGATGTGCGGGAGTTGTTGCGCAATCGCATTGTGGAGCTCGTTGAGTTACAGGCGCAAAGTTATGGTGTGACAGCAAAAGTCGAGTTTTTGCCAGGTTACCCGGTGCTGGTCAATACCCCGACTGAGACGGCAATCGCCCGCGAAGTGGCGGTGGCGTTGGTAGGCGCAGACAACGTGGTGCTTCAAACCGAGCCGCTCACTGCCAGTGAAGACTTCGCCTACATGCTCGACCAGGTGCCTGGCAGCTATCTATTCATCGGAAATGGTGATGCCGCTAACGGAGGTCACGGGGCCTGTATGGTGCACAACCCCAATTACGATTTTGAAGACCGCAACATTCCTGTGGGCGCTGCGTTCTGGGTGGCGTTGACTGAGCGCTTTCTGACATAGTTTTTGATGAACTCCAGATCGGGAGAAATCGCGTTCAACCGCTACGCCGCAGGAGCAAGTGGTTGCATTGAATACGATGCACCACGAATCTCTTAGGTTCCTAACAGAGGGGCGCACTAGGCATGCAAGGGTGTGATGGTCCGCAACCCCTAGACATTTTTGAAAGCACGTTCATCACCACCGCCTACGCGCTCGCCAAACGCGGCTTTGCCGTGACCTTGTTTGAACGCCACCGCTACGCCGCCATGGAAACCTCTTTTGCCAACGGTGGCCAGCTGTCGGCGTCGAATGCCGAGGTGTGGACCCACTGGTCCACCATCCTCAAAGGTTTGAAGTGGATGCTTAAAAGTGACGCACCTTTATTGGTCAACGGCGTAGACCGCGACATACTGGTGTCAGACACCATTCTCAAAGCAGCCTCAGCGAAAAAGGCAGTGCATGTGATGAATTTGCAAGGCATCGCTGAAGCCAATTTTTAAAGTTGGACTTATTTAAGCCCCTCTACTGAGGGGCAGGTCAAAAGTGATCTAGACAACAATTTAACGATCAACTGTTGTGAGTTGTTAGCCGCTCAAGAGATGATGACCGATTGGCTATCATTCTCTCCCATGAAATTCATGACTTGGCCCATCCCCGCCCTCATCGCTTGGGGTTCGTCTTTGCTCATCTTCAAAGGCTTGCAAGAGGTGGGCCTGAGTGAAACCATTGCCTTCATCACAGCCACTGGTTGGGGCGGCTTCCTCAGCGCCTTAGCGCACACGCCCATGCGTAAGGCCCTGATCGTGTTGGGTTTTCCGCTATCGATGCTGGCCTCCTCAGCCACCCTCAATGTGCCGCCCTTGGGTTGGTTGTTTTTGCTCGGCCTGATCATCTTGGTCTACCCACGCAAAGCTTGGCGCGATGCCCCGTTGTTTCCCACGCCTAAACGCGCGCTGCGTGAAATGCAGCAACACATCACCCTGCCCGCAGGGGCTCGCATTTTGGACGCTGGCAGTGGCTTAGGTGACGGACTGCTGGCTTTGCGTGATGCATTTCCGCGGGCCGAACTGCATGGTGTAGAAATGAGCTGGCCACTGCGCGTGCTCAGCGCCATGCGCTGCTCGTTTGCCAAGATTCGTCAAGGCGATATTTGGTTGGTCGATTGGCGCAGCTTTGACATGGTTTATCTCTTTCAACGCCCTGAGAGCATGCCGCGTGCCGTTGAAAAAGCCCAAGCCGAATTGCGCCGTGGTGCCTGGCTGATCAGCCTGGAGTTTGAAGCGCTTGAGCTTGTACCCAGCGCCATCTTGACGTGCCGTGATGGCCGACCCGTGTGGATGTATCAGGTGCCGTTTAACCGGCGCGACACAGGCCGCACTTAGCGCTGGCGGCTGACCAGCAACTTGTCTATGCGTCGGCCATCGAGGTCGACCACCTCAAAGCGCCACTCACCAAACGTCACGACATCGGCCTCTGCTGGCAGCTCGCCAGAAATGGCCATCACCAAACCAGCCACCGTGTTGTAAATGCCACGGTCTTCGTCTGGTAATTCTTTGATATCCAAACGGGCTTTGAATTCGGTCACAGGCATCATGCCATCCACCAGCCAAGAGCCATCCTCGCGCTGGGTGGCCCAAGCTTCGTCGGTGGAGGTGGCTTGCAAAAGCTCGCCCGTGATGGCCTCGAGCAAATCACGCGGCGTGAGCAAGCCATGCACCACCCCATATTCGTCCACCACCAACACCATGCGGCCATGGGCAGTGGCGCGTTCGGCAGGTTTGCGAAATTGTTCGAGCAAGTCCATGCCGCTCAAGGTCTCGGGCACAAAGGCCACAGGTTTGGCCAAGGCCTCCACCGTCATGTCGCTGCCAGGCGGCAAACGCAACAGCTGCGACACGCTCACGGCCCCCACCACGTTATCCAAGTCACCACGACACACGGGGTACCACGAATGCGCACCGCTTGCACCGACTTGGGCCAAGGCCTGAGGCACGGGTAACTTGGCGTCGAGCCACTCGATATCAGACCGATGCACCATGATGGAGGTGAGGGGACGGTCGTCGAGGTTGAATACGTTTTGCACCATTTGGTGTTCGTGCTGTTCAATCAAGCCCGCATCCACGCCCTCGACCAAACTGGCGGAAATTTCCTCTTCTGTCACGGTGCGTGCGCCATGCACATCCACGCGCATCAACTTCAACATACCGCTGGTGCTGGTTGACAACAAATGCACAAAAGGCTTGGCCAGGGTAGCCAAGGCCAACATGCCAGGCGCAGTGACGCGGGCCACTGATTCGGGAAACAACTGGCCAATGCGCTTGGGCACCAACTCGCCAAACAAAATCGTGATGAAGGTGATGAGGGTCACCACAAAAGCGGTGGCAAGCCCAGAGGCCAGGTTGTCAGGCACGCCTTGGGCCAACAACCAATAAGAAAAGTCGTCGCTGAACGCAGCCTCGCCCACAATGCCATTGAGCACCCCAATTGAGGTGATGCCGATTTGCACGGTTGACAAAAACTGTGTGGGCTGCGCCATCAACAACAACGCAGCATGCGCCCCGCCATCTCCAGCTTCGGCCAAAGCCGCCAGACGCGCTTTACGGCTAGAGGACAAAGCCATCTCAGACATGGCAAATACGCCGTTGAGCAGCGTTAAGAAAACAATCAGTAAAACATCCATCACAATCTCCTACATGGCACTTTACTTGATTGGCGACGTACAAGGCTGCGACGAAGCCTTAGAACGTTTATTGACGCACATCGCGTTTTCCCCCAGCCGAGACACCCTCTACATGCTGGGCGACTTGGTCAACCGTGGCCCTGCCAATGCGAGCGTGCTGCGCCGTTTGATGGCACTGGGCAGCAGTGCGCAATGCTTGCTGGGCAACCATGATTTGCACTTGCTGGCCGTCTCACGCGGCGTGCGCAAAGCCAACCAACAAGACACCACCCAAGATATTTTGACCGCCCCCGACAGCGAAGCTTTGCTGCACTGGCTGCGCCACCAGCACATGGCCATTCAAGTGGGTGATGTCTTGATGGTGCATGCGGGCGTGCTGCCGCAATGGTCGGCCCAACAAACTCTGGCCTTGGCAGGCGAGGTCGAAACCGTGCTGCGCAGCGACAACTGGGTGCAATTCATGCCGCAGATGTATGGCGGACTGCCCAATGTGTGGCGTGATAACTTGGCAGGTGCCGACCGCTTGCGCGTGATCGTCAACGCCCTCACGCGCTTGCGCTTTTGCGATGCACTTGGCGCGATGGATTTCAGTGTGAAAGAAAGCGCGGATAAAGCGCCCTCACACCTGATGCCTTGGTTTGATGTTCCAGGCCGATTGACCGCGCAGGTGCGCGTGGCCTTTGGCCATTGGTCGACTTTGCACAAGTCCGATCGCCCAGACGTGGTGTGTCTGGACGATGGGTGTGTGTGGGGCGGTTGCCTCAGCGCTGTGAAACTAGAGGGATCCCATTGGCAGCGCTTCAGTGTGAAGTGCCCGCAGGCCATGCCGCCCTTGACAGCGTAAGCCAAGTCTCACCAACATCACCCCCCTTTTTATCGCTCACCCATGGACTGGCTGAACGCTTTGAAAATCGGTTTGGTGAGGTAGCTCAGCACGGTACGCTCCATGGCTTTGATCTCGACGCTGGCCGTCAAGCCAGGGCGCAGTTGGATGTCATTGGCTTTGTCGCCTTTGAACTCAGCGCCCGTGATACGCATTCTGACGCGGTAGTACACAAAGGGGCCTTGGCGTGTTTCTTCGCTCAATACGTCGGGGCTGATATAACTGACCTTGGCATTCATTGCCCCGAAGATAGACGCGTCGTAGGCGTCGAGTTTCACGCTCGCGTCTTGGCCAATGGCCACAAAAGCAATGTCAGCTGGGGGTATTTTGGCCTCGGCGATCAAGTTGTCGCCCATCGGTAGCAACTCCATCACGGTGTCGCCTGCACGCACCACACCCCCGACGGTGCTGACTTTGATGTTGTTGACCACTGCATCGACGGGCGCCAACAGCTCGGTGTGCTCGAGCACTTGGCTGCGGTCACGCAGCTGCTCGGTTTGCGTGCTCAATTCTTCTTGCGCTTTGGTCATCTCGGCCTGCGCGTCTTGAAAATATTTATTACGCTTGCCCGCAAGTTGGGCCTGGATATCGGCCACGCTGCGTTGCAGACGCAAAATTTCGGCGCGACTCACATCGCCTGATTTTTCGAGCTGGCGATTGATACTCAGCTCAGCTTGTCCCAAAGCCAAAATTTCTTGCAAGGCTCGGATGTCGTCGTTGAACGCGGTTTGGCGCTTGTTGTAAAGGTCGGTTTGGTTGCGGATGTAGTCCGCATAAATCAGCAGGTCTTTGTGAAACACCAAGGGCTTGCCGTACACCTCAGCTTGCAAACGTGCCAGAGTGATATTGAGTGCCGCCACTTTGGCGCGGCTATCAGAGACGGCCGCCGCTGCGCGTTCTTTTTGCAAGGTGGCTAAGAGCTGACCCGCTTTCACCACATCACCTTCCTTCACGTGCAGCTGGGTGAGCACGCCGCCATCGGAAGATTGCACCAGCTGCGTGCGTTCCTCAGCAATGATTTGTGCTGATGCGCGGGTCACTTGATCAATCTTGCCGACATACGACCACAGCAGCAGCAGCAAGATGCCGCCCACCATGACACGAATGCTCCAGCGAGCAGTCAGGGGCGCATGCAGGTCGTGTGTGCTGGATGAGGCAGTGGTGTCGACGGCTGATTTGGGTGACGCCAGCTCAATCAAGCGTTCAAAAAAAACAAGCATGGCTTGCAACACGCGCATGAAGCGCTGCACTTGGCGTTGTTTGAAGTTGGGTTTAACTTCGACGTCGGTGATGCCGTCGAAGTGGGGGGTTGGGTCTGGCGTGCTCATGTGGGGGTGGCTTTAGAAACGGAGGCTGATGCTTGGGCTGCAGCTTGTTGCTGCGCGTTATTTTGTTGGAGCTGCTGCAAAACGGCGTCACGGGGGCCATCAAGCACAATACTGTTGCCCGTAATGACAATGATGCGCGTGACCAGAGGCAACACACTGGTCTTGTGCGTGACGATGACCATGCTTTTGCCAGCTTGAGCTTCTTGCGCAAGCACCTGAAGGCAGCGGCGTTCTTGTTCGTCATCCATTGTGGCTGTGGGCTCGTCTAGCAGCATGACGCTGGGACTGCACAGCACCAAGCGGGTGAACGCCACCAGTTGCTTTTGACCCCCACTTAAGCCTTTGCCGCCTTCCATGATGGCGCGGTCTAGGCCTTTGGGGTGGCTGGCCACAAAGCGGTCCATGCCCGTGCGGCGCATAGCGTCTAACAGTGCATCGTCGCCCGGATCGGGTAGGCCCACGAGCAAGTTCTCACGCAAAGTGCCTTGAAACAAACGGTGGTCTTGCTGCAGGTAACCCACATAGTGGCTGACGACTTGGCGATTGATGTGTGCGAGGTCTAGGCTGTCAAGCAGCACCCTGCCCTCTTGCGGATGATACAAGCCGCTGAGCAATCGCAGCAAGGTAGATTTGCCCGCGCCAATCGGTCCCAGTATCGCAATACGCTCATGGGGTTGAATTTCGAGTTTGGGCACCACCAGTGCAGGCGGATTGTCACCATAGGCAAACTTGATGCCGCTGAGCGCATAGTGGCCCTGAATGAGCGACGGCACCAACGGGCGATCTGTGCCGTGGTGGTCGGTTTTGAGGGTGTAGAGTTTTTCTAAACCTTCGAGGGCTGCTTGTGCATGCGCATGCTGAACCAGTAAACCAGGTATAGCCATGACGGGGGCCAAGATGCGGCTGCTCAAAATAGAACTGGCAATCAAGGCCCCCATGGTCATCTCGCCTCGCATGACGACCAAGGAGCCAGCCACCACCAAAGCGGCATAGCTGATTTGCTGCACGGTCGCCGACAGGTAGCCCACGCTCTCGGTCGCGCCGCGCATTTTCAAATCGCTCTCGATGGCTTTGCCGTTCACGCCAATCCAGCGCGACAAGAACTTCCATCCGCCTGAGCCTGCTTTGATGGTTTCGATGCCCTCGACGGCTTCAACCAGCAAACCTGTTTTGAGGTTGCTAAATGCTGCGCCGTCTTTGGCTTGCTGCATGATTTTTTGACGAATCGACAACCCAATCAACAAGGCCACGATGCCAAACACCAAGGGCACCACGGCCACCCAAGGGCTAGCCACCATCATGATGACAACAATGAACACAACTGCCAACGGCAAATCAATGAGGGTGAACAAAGTCGAGGCGGTGTAAAAGCCCCGCACTTGTTCGTAGCCGCGCATTTGTCCCGCCAAGCTACCAACGGAGGCAGGGATTTGGTCTACGCGCAATTGCAACAAACGGTTGAAAATTTCGCGCGACAGCCGATTGTCTAAACCAACAATGACGTAGTCCATGATGTGCGAGCGGGCATATTTCATGGCCAGCTCGATCAAGATACTCAGCAACACACCCAAGCTCAAAATGACCAAGGTGTACTCGCTGCGCGTGGGGATGACGCGGTCATACACCTGCATTGAAAAGAGCGAAGTGGCCAGCGCCAAAAACCCAATGAATGCCGAGGCCACACACGCCTCGATCAGTTCGTGCCTATAAAGGCGCAAGGTGTCTTGGACGTGCGAGAAAAAGGTGAGCTTGTCATTTTTCTTGCCAAACAAGCCCAAGCCAAAACCCAAGTCGACGTCGGGGCCAAGGCGAAGCATAGCGACTGAGTTTTTGAGAGCAGCCTCTTCAACCGGCTTTGGCCCCTGAGGGGTCATGACCACCCACAGCCCCAAGGGGTTGCGGTCGACCACCACACCCCAACCCAGCTCGGGCGTGTGGCAAAGCATGGGGAGCTGCACGCGGTCGGGCTGCTTGAGGAACTTGGGTTTGGTCAGGCCCATGCGTTGGCACAAGAGCACCAGGGTTTGGATCGGGGGGATAGGTTGCGCCAGGGCGGAAGCACTTGCGTTGAGGCTCAGCATGTCGATGCTGCCGCCTTGCATTTGCGCCAACCGTTGCACGGCCCAGCCAAACTGTTGTAACGCTGTAGGTTCAGAGGCTGGAGCGGATGAAGGGGCAGCTGAGGCTGCGGATGCGGATTCAGAGGTATACATAAAAGTGCGGGCTTACTGAGGGTCTTGACCCATGCGAATTTGAAGGCGATGCATTGAGCCGACCATGGAGGCTTGTGCATCAGCTAAGGCGTATTGGTTTTGCGCTAACTCTCGCACTTGGTTGAGCAAGTCCTGCCACTGCTTGCGACCCGCTTGAAACTGGCGCTGGTAAGACTCCAACACCAAGTCTGAACTGGCCACAGATTTTTCCAAAGCTTCCAAGCGTGAGCGGGCGTTGGCAAATTCTTCCGCATCGTTTTGCAGAGTTTGTTGCATGTCGCGAATGGCGGCTTCGACCGATTGCTGCGCGCCATCGATGCGTGTGGCGATGGCCTTGGCTTCTGCATAAGTGACAAACCCAGCACCGGGTGAGTAACGCAGACCCAAGAAGGAGGTGGTGGAAGTGTCTTGGCTTGTAGGGATGACGCCAATGGGTTTGAACACCCGCACAAAGACTTGCGGCAACGCCTCAGCCTCTTTGGCCTCCAGTCGCCTTTGAGCTTGAACCACTTCTAGGCGCGCTTTGGCTGCAACGGGATGCTGACTGGCAATGGCTCGCCAATCAGCATCTTTGAGTTGTTGGCCGAATGAACGCGTGTCCGTCAAAGTCGAGGGATAGCGGGCGTCTTGCAGACGCGACACCAAGTTGGACTCGCCAGAAAATTGCTCCAAGCGGGTCAACGCCACTTGCAAACTGGTTTGCGCCGTGCTGTATTCCACCTCGGTTTGCAGCAGGCGAGAATCGGCCAGTTCAAGGTCGATGCGCGGTGAAGCCTCTGCCTCGACACGGCGACGCATTTGGGC
>JAVLFR010000108.1:0-2813 GCA_046052785.1 Limnohabitans sp.
CATATCACCACGCGCAACAACATGTTGTTGCGCGTGGTGATATGCGCACTCAGTGTGGCGGTGATGGCATCGAGTCCCCAGCGCCGGATGGTGCCAGCTTTGCTGACAGGCACTTTGCTGATGTTGGCCTATGGTGTTTTGCGCACTAGCCCCTAGTGGCCTTTAGCACGTTGTCTAAACCTACAATTTGCGTGCAACCCTGAAGGCACTATGAATATCCTAATTTCAAATGACGATGGCTTTCAAGCACCAGGCATCGTGGCCTTGTATGAAGCACTCAAAGATTTGGGCCGCGTCGAGGTGGTCGCGCCTGAACACAACAACAGCGCCAAGTCCAATGCGCTGACCTTGCATTCGCCCTTGTACGTGCATCAAGCCAGCAATGGTTTTCGTTATGTGAACGGGACGCCCGCAGATTGCGTGCACATTGCTTTGACGGGATTGCTGGATTACAAGCCCGATCTTGTGGTGTCTGGCATCAATAACGGGGCGAATATGGGGGATGACACCATTTATTCAGGCACAGTGGGTGCGGCCATGGAGGGCTATTTGTTTGGCATTCCAGCGATGGCTTTCTCGCAGGTTGAAAAAGGCTGGGGGCATCTTGACGCTGCGGCAGCTAAGGCGCGCGAATTGGTGCGACAAATGATGGCGCAAGGCCATGTTGGAGGCGCGCCTTGGTTGCTGAATGTGAACATTCCAAACCAACCCATCGAACAGATCAAACCCTTACGTGTGACGCGTCTAGGTCGGCGTCATTCGGCTGAACATGTCATCACGCAAACCAGTCCCCGCGGGGAAACCATGTATTGGATTGGCAGTGCGGGCGCCGCCAAAGATGACAGCGATGGAACTGACTTCCATGCCACTTTTGAAGGGCACCTCTCCATCACCCCGCTGCATGTGGACTTGACCGAGCACCGCAGCCTGCCTGAATGGACAGTGCGTTTGAATGGGGCTCAGGTATGAAGCAACGCCCAAGCTTTCCTGTGCGATTAGATTCAGGCAAGGCGCAAGCCGCACCGCAAACCCTGTTGGGCGCAACGCGTGTGGTCACACCCAAGCTGACTGCAAACGCCAAAACGTTGGGCATGGTCAGTCCCTCAGGCGTGGGATTGGATTCATCCACGATTCGCGCACGTATGGTGCAAAAGTTAGCCGATCAGGGCATTGATGACACGGTGGTGTTGGATGCCATGGGGAATGTTGAGCGGCATCGCTTCGTGGACAGCGCCTTGGTGAACCAAGCTTACGAAGACACCAGTTTGCCAATTGGCTTGGGGCAAACCATCTCCAAGCCCAATGTGGTGGCGCGCATGATTGCCTTGTTGCGCGCAGCCCCAGGCCTTGCTGGTTCAGGCGGGTTGGGACGGGTGCTTGAAATTGGCACGGGCTGCGGCTATCAAGCGGCGGTGTTGGCTTGTGTGGCGCGAGAGGTTTACAGCATTGAGCGCTTGCGAGGCCTTCACGATAAAGCGCGCGAAAACCTGCGACCTTTGCGCTTGCCAAACGTACATCTGATTTTTGGTGATGGCATGTTGGGATATGCGCAAGGGGCGCCCTACAGTGCCATCATTTCAGCAGCAGGCGGTGAAAATGTGCCCCCAGCATGGACGGATCAACTGGCGATGGGCGGTCGTTTGGTGGCCCCAACGCTGACAAGTTCGGGTCAACAAGCCTTGCTTGTGATTGACAAAACGCCCCAAGGTCTGCAACCAAGCTTATTAGAAGCCGTCAACTTTGTGCCTCTAAAATCAGGTATTGCTTGAATACAGGGAAATCAGATGTTTCGTGCCGAAATGTGGCGTTTTGCCGTGCTTATGACAGCGTTGACGTTGTCGGGGTGCTCCAACAAAGGTCGCCTAGCGCCTGTTGATGACCACTCGATGGGCGGCGTTCGAAACAGCACTCGCATCTTGCCTGGCGCTGAAAATGCAAACAAGCCTGGCTTCTACACGGTCAAACCAGGGGACACGCTGATTCGTATTGGCATGGACAACGGTCAAAGTTGGCGCGATATCATGCGCTGGAACAAGTTAGACAACGCCAATCTGATTGAAACAGGGCAGGTCTTGCGAGTGGCGCCCCCTGCCCCCGAAACGGTGGTGGTTGCTAAACCGGTTCCAGCTCCCGCTATGGCGGCGGCCGCGGCCTCATCGGCTTCTGCGCCTGTGTCTTCGCCCGCGCCAACGCCTGCACCGCTTGCCTTAGAAGAAGGGGTGAGTTTTCAATGGCCTGCCCGTGGCAACCTCATCTCTGGATTTGATGAGTCTAAAAACAAGGGCCTCGACATTGGCGGCAAAGCGGGTGACCCCGTGTTGGCCGCAGCGGATGGTCGAGTGGTCTATGCAGGGGCTGGGTTGCGCGGTTATGGCAATCTCATCATCTTGAAGCACAACAACACTTACTTGACGGCTTATGCCCATAACCAAAGCTTGTTGGTCAAAGAGGATCAAACCATCAAGCGCGGCCAAAAAATTGCGGAAATGGGTAACAGCGATGCCGACCAAGTCAAGCTCCATTTTGAAATTCGCCGTCAAGGCAAGCCGGTAGATCCTGCCAAGTACTTGCCGACCAATTGATGACCGAGTTTGATTCAGAAAAAAAATGGCCTGATAACTTGCTCACCATCGAATCGATGGATCTGGAGGCGCAGGGTGTAGGTCACCGCGCAGATGGCAAAGTGGTGTTTGTCGAGGGCGCATTGCCCTTCGAAGTGGTGCGTGCCAATGTTCATCGAAAAAAGGACAACTGGGAAAAAGCCTCATTGCTGGAGGTGGTGCACGAATCTTCTCAGCGCGTGACGCCAAGCT
>JAVLFR010000109.1:0-2072 GCA_046052785.1 Limnohabitans sp.
GACAGGGCAAAAAGTAAACGCGTTCAGTGCAGCAAATCGTTGCCTGGCGCCTGGGCTTCGACTTTGAAAAAACCCGTGCCCAAAGTGCCGCGTTCTTGCTCGTCTTGGGTAGCTTCGCGTACCGATTGCACGTCCAGGTGTAGGCGAATCGCAATACCCGCCAGCGGGTGGTTGCCGTCTAGCACCACATGATCGGGGTAGAGCTCGCTCACGGTGTAGAGCAAGTCTCTCGGCGCGTCGGGGTTGCAACCGGCTGGGAGCGCGTGGCCTTCGACGGTGTGGCCTTCTTCCAGCTCTTTGGGGAAGCGGGCACGTGCCTCTAAAAACACCAGGTTTTCGTCGTAGTCGCCAAAAGCTTCTTCGGGTTCGAGTTGTATGTCGAGGTGGTCGCCCACGCTGTGACCTTGCAGGGCTTCTTCAATTTTGGCCAGCAAGTCGTCACCGCCCACCAAAAACTCAATCGGGCTGTCCAATTCGTCCAGCACCTCGCCTAAAGTGTCTTTCAGGGTCCAAGTTAAGCCGACCACGCAGTGTTGAGTAATGTCCATAGGGCAAAATTGTCTCACGATGCATGTGAACCAACCCTTAACCCTGCTCGGCGGCATCAGCCCCGCCGAATTCATGAACACCTATTGGCAACGCAAGCCTTTGTTGGTGCGTCAAGCCATCCCCGAATTCAAAGCGCTGCTCACGCGGCCTGAGTTGTTTGACTTGGCCCAGCGCAACGAGGTCGAGTCACGTTTGGTGATCGGCTCAGATGGCGGGCAGCGTGGTTGGCAAATGCAACGCGGCCCATTCAAGCGACGGGCGCTTCCTAAGCTGACCGAACGAGATTGGACCTTGCTGGTCCAAGGCATGGATTTGCATGACGACCGGGTCGCAGCTTTGATGCAGCAGTTTCGATTCATTCCTGATGCCCGACTTGATGATGTGATGATCAGCTACGCCAGCGACGGTGGTGGCGTGGGGCCGCACTTTGACAGCTACGACGTGTTTTTGTTGCAAGCGCAGGGCCAGCGCCGCTGGCGCATTGGCCGCCAAAAAGATTTGTCGCTGGTGCCTGACATGCCGCTGAAAATTTTGGCTAAGTTCAAGCCCGAGCATGATTGGGTGCTCGACCCAGGTGACTTGTTGTACCTGCCTCCCCGCTACGCCCATGACGGTGTGGCTCAGTGCGCGTGCATGACTTACTCGGTGGGCTTTCGGGTACCGCAAATGGGTGACTTGGCCCGCGAGTTGCTCGTGCGTCTCAGTGAGGGTGCAGAAGACACCGCAGGTTGCGATTTGTACCAAGACGCGTCTCAGCCTGCTGTGTCTGAGGCTGCTGCAATTCCTGAGGGTTTGCTTGATTTTGCGCGATCAGCCCTGCAAAAGTCTTTAAAAGATCCTAAAGCGCTCCAGCGTGCACTGGGAGAGTATTTGACTGAGCCGAAGTCGAATGTATGGTTTGAGATGGGTGAGATGCCCAATTCTCTCGATGCCGTGCGTTTGGACCGACGCAGCAAGATGATGTTTGACGCGCATCATATTTTTTTAAATGGCGAGAGCTGGCTGGCCGGTGGGAAAGATGCTGTGTTGATGCGCCAGTTGGCGAATCAAAGGGCCTTGGGCGCGGCTGAACTGGCCAAAGCAAGCCCCGAGGCTATGGCTTTGCTCATGGCTTGGTGTGATGACGGTTGGCTGCATCCTGGTGCGTGAATTTCTGTTAATTGACGCGCTGCTGACAAAGAAGTTTATGAAAGCTAGGAATTACCCTATAATTTCTTTCTAAGTTGTAGGCTCAAGTCCATCAGCTTGGTTGTGGTGAAAACCACATCAATTTCCGGAAATTGTTTTCATCCCCTTTAAGGAATATTCACATGAACAAGTCAATCCTGTTGGCATCTTTGTTGGCTGCTGCCGCTCTCGTCGCTTGCGGCAAAAAAGAAGCTCCTGCTGTTGAAGCCGCGCCAGTTGCCGCTTCTGCTCCAGTTGAAGCCGCTTCTGCTATGGCTTCTGAAGCTGCTGCACCTGCATCTGACGCTGCCAGCAAGTAATCCTGTCTCTTATACACATCTGACGCTGCCGACGAA
>JAVLFR010000110.1:0-4967 GCA_046052785.1 Limnohabitans sp.
GTGGGCGTGGCGGTGAGTTATTTGGATTTTCGTTTTCCCAGCATCGATTGGCGTCAAGCCCACCCGAACCTCGGTGCGTTGTATGAGCGCTTGGCGGTGCGCCCCAGCTTCAAGGACAGCTTGCCGAATTAACGGTTGGCCCGTTTTTTTAACGGCTCGCCCGTTTTTTCAACCACCGCATCAACCCGCCGAGTACGGGGAGTTTTTCATACAACTCCTCGGCCGCATCCCAGTAGTCGCGGTGCACAGCCACACGCCACACGCCGGCGTCTTCACGCAACACAAAGTGCGTGGCGCCACGGATGGTTTGTGTGCCGCCGCCGTCCATACTCGCCACGGCAAAATAAAAATCCCAAGTCACAAAACACTGCGCCCCTTGCTGCACTTGCTGGGTAATCACAAAGCGTGGCGCCTCCAGTGCTTCAAACATGTGGGCAAAGATGTGTTGAATCGCGCTGTGCCCTTGCACCTCATTGAAGGGGTCTTTGAACAGGGCGTCTTCGGTGTACAGCGCAGGGATGCGCATCACATCCGCGGGTTTCAAGTGCGCAAAGAAATGCGCCACGCGGTCCATCGCGCCTTCGGGGGTGTCTGTGTCGTTTAAGTGCAGGCTCATGGCGTGGCTCACATGCCCGTGCCGCGTCGCACCAAGGCGAAGTAGGCACGGTAAGGCAATAAGCGCAGCAGCAGCAAGACCCGTGTGAAGCGCTTGGGAAAGTGGATGTGAAAGTCACCGCTTCGCCAGCCCTGGAGAATTTCTTGCGCCGCCGTGGCGGGGCTGATGAGGGCGGGCATCTCAAAGTCATTGCCTGCCACCAGCGGTGTTTCCACAAACCCTGGGTTGATCACACTCACGCCCACGCCACGCGGCGAGAGGTCGTAATACAAGGTTTCGGCCAAGTTGATGAGCGCCGCTTTGGTGGGGCCATAGGCCAAACTTTTGGGCAAGCCACGAAAGCCCGCCACACTGGAAATAAAACTGAGGTGGCCCCTGCCTTGCGCCACGAGTGTTGGCAAGACGGCATCGAGCACACGCAGCGCACCCGTGTAGTTCACATCCAGATGGCGCAGCATCTCTGGCAGTGAATACGCCTCGGCACGCACGGGTTGGTAGTAGCCGGCGCAATACATCACCACATCAAGGCCGTGCTGGGTTTGCACGTAGTGGGCCGCGTCCGCCATGGCCGTCGCATCGCTGACGTCAAGCACCACCGCCTGTGAACCAGGGTGTGCATCAACAAAGCGTTGCAGCAACTCGGCTTGCCGCGCCGATACCACCACGCGCGCACCTGCCGCATGGAGCGCTTGGGCCGTGGCCAAACCAATGCCGCTGGACGCGCCAATCAGCCACACGCTGCGACCTTGCCAATCCGTGATGGGCGGGTTGAAAGGCTTCAAAAAGTGCATCGTTTTTATCCCCCGTGTCATGGCCGCGCGGCGGCTAAAAGGTTTTGGCGCAGCTGGCGCTGCGATGTTTCGGTAGCCAACCAAATCCCCAAAAACCGCCGTGCGAATTCGGCGTCACGCAACTCGCCCAGCAAGCGGTCTTGGTGGAGCAGTTGCATCCCTTGGTCAGGGCTGTAAATGGCCGTGATGGATTCGCCCGCCCGCACATTGGGCATGAGGGTTTGCAGCGTGGCCAACCAGCTTTGCAGTTGGGTGGGACTCAGCGGGCGCTGGCCTTGCATTTCGTCGATGGAGCGTTGCGCCAAGTCGGTGCCCTTGAAGTCGCGTAAATAGCGCAACTCAAGCCCCAGCACTTGCTTGTGCCAATCTGGCGCTGCAAAGGGGGCGCTGGCCCACAGACTGGCGTCGTACACCACAAAGCCCCAATAAGTCAGGCGGTGTTGGCCCACCAAGCGCGGGGTGCGCAACGCAGCTTGCAAAGAGGCGCTGGGCTGCTGCGGTGTGCGGTTCACGTCGGCGCTGGCAAGACTCAGGTGCCCCAGACCCGCGCTGGCCACAGCCATGCGGGCCCCGAGCAAGAGAGCGACACGCCGCGTGGTCATGGTTTGCGCAAGGTGAACTGAATCACGTCGGTGCTGTGCTGCTCAAACGCCGCTTCGCAATAGGCCAGGTAGAACTCCCAAATGCGGATAAAGCGCTCGTCAAAGCCCAGTTGCAACACCTGTGTTTTGTCCGCCATGAATTGATGCCGCCAACGGCGCAGGGTTTCGGCGTAATCCAAGCCAAAGGCCAGTTCGTCCACCACCTGCAGGCCTGCGCGTTCGGCGTGGGCGCGAAACTTGCGGGGGCAAGGCAAGCAGCCACCTGGAAAAATATATTGCTGGATAAAGTCGGTGCTTTTGACATAGCGCTCAAACAACGCGTCGTCGATCACGATGGTTTGGATGCAGGCTTTGCCGCCCGATTTGAGCAAACGCGCCACGCTCTCAAAGTAAGTGGCCCAATATTCTTGTCCCACCGCCTCCAGCATTTCGATGGAGCAAATTGCGTCGTAAGGGCCATCGTCAATGTCGCGGTAGTCTTGCAAGCGCAGGTGGCTGGTGCCGTCTAGGCCCAGCTTTTGCATGCGCAGCTGGGCAAAAGCCAGCTGCTCGTGGCTCAAGGTCACACCACTCATGTGGGCGCCAAACTCTGTGCCACCGAGCTCGGCCAAGGCACCCCAGCCGCAGCCGATTTCAAGAATGCGGTCACCTGCTTTGGCATCGACCATGCGCAGGGCACGGCGCACCTTGGCGGTCTGCGCCTCGGCCATGGGCTGGGCGCGGTCGTTGTCAAACCAAGCCGACGAGTAATTCATGGTGGGGTCTAGCCACAGCTCATAAAACGCGTTGCCCAAGTCGTAATGCGCATGGATGTTTTTCTTGCTGTTGCTGCGCGTGTTGCGGTGAAGCAAGTGGCGCACGCGGTAATACAAGCGGCCCAGCCAACTGCCAAAAATCAGCGCATCCATGTCACGGCGGTTGGCCAGCAAAAGTTGGAGCAATTCGGACAAACTGTTGGTACCCCATTCGCCGGCCATATAGCTTTCGGCAAAGCCAATGTCGCCCGACTTCAACGCTTGCGTGAGCGGCGCGTAGCTGTGCAAATGCAAGGTGGCATTCAGGCCTGGCCCTGAAGCGGGGGCGGCCCCAAATTGTTCGACTCGGCCGTCGGGCCATTGCACATGCAGCGTGCCGTGTTGCAAACGTTGCAGCAGGCTCAGCACCCGACGTGCGGCGGCGGGCATGGCTTTTGACGCAGAGGCGCGTGAGGGGGAGGTCGTGCTATTCATCATCGGGTCTCAACATCAACGGGTCACAAAATCTTGGGGCGGTAGGGGTTTGGAGAAAAAAGGCACACGCTTGAGCCACAGCTTCAAGGCTTGCCAATGGATGCGTGCCATGACCATCAAGGTCATCAGCGGGTAGCCCCAAAGCGCGTGGCGCAACTCGGCGGGGGTGATGGGCTTGAGCTGGCCGCTGACGCTGGTTTCAATCAACGGACCGTTGTCATCGTCGTGGTCCACACGCGCGAGCGTGTGGTCCGCCGAGCGCATGAAGCGAAAGCGGTAGTTGCCTTGTACGGCGCAAAACGGCGAGACATGAAACACTTTGTTGGCGCGCTGCTCAACACCGTAGCGGGGGCGGTCTAGCAAATAACAATGACGCTCGCCAAAGGTGTTGTTGACTTCCACCACGATGGCGCGCAGCGTGGTGTCCGCGGCATGGCAATACCAAAAGCTCACGGGCTTGAAGGTGTAGCCCAGCACGCGTGGGTAGCAATGCAGCCACACCTCGCCCGTGGCGTCGGTGATGCCTTCGTGTTGAAGCACCTCGTCTAGCCACGCCAATGCCCCGCCAGCGCTGGCAGCGCGGCCATCGCCGTGGTCAACGTCATGAAAGCTGATCGCGCCTGCGCGGTTGATCGGCAATGCACCGTCCGTGTTGTTGTGGAGCGTGCGCATGGGCAACATCAAAAAGAACGTGCGGTAGTTGAACGCGTGCGGCGTGGGGCGCAATCGTGCGTGGCGAACTTGGCCAAACCCAATCATGGCGTGTGTCAACTCCGTCATACCGCTTGGCGCGCCAGCAAGCCTTGGGCGGCGGCGCGCCCTGCTTTGAAGCCATCTTCATGGAAGCCGTAGCCCATCCACGCGCCCGCAAACCAGGTGTGATGCTGGCCTTGCAACTGGGGCATCTGCGCTTGCGCTTCAATGGCCGGCAAATCAAACACCGGGTGGGCGTAGTGGTATTCGCCCAAGATGTGGGCGGGATCGATGTCGCTCAAGGGGTTGAGCGACACCATCACATCTTGCGTGAAGGGCAGAGGCTGCAACAAGTTGAGCCAATAGTGCAAGCACACGCGGGTGGATTCGGTGCTGCTGTGCGCTGCCCGTTCGTAGTTCCAAGCCGCCCAGGCGAGTTTTTTCTGGGGCATCACGGAGGTGTCGGTGTGCAACACGGCGCGGTTGGGGTGGTAACGAATAGCGCCCAAGGTCGCTTGTTCTTGCGGCGTGGGTTCGGCCAGCATGGCCAAGGATTGGTCGGCATGGCAGGCCAAAATCACTTGGTCAAAGCGCTCCGAGCCTGTGTGGGTTTGCAAGGTCACGCTGTGGGCGTCACGCGCAATGCGCAGCACGGGGGTATTGAGGCGTGTGTCTGAAATGCCCGCCACAATTTTGTCGACATAGTGGCGCGCGCCGCCTGCCACCGTGAACCACTGCGGACGGTTGTTGACTTGAATCAGGCCGTGGTTGTGGCAAAACCGAATCATGGTGGCCACAGGAAACTTCAGCATTTGGTCGGTGGGGCAACTCCAAATGCAGCCGAGCATGGGCAGCAAATACCAATCGCGAAACACGTCGCTGAATTTATGCGAGAACAAAAATCTGCTCAAGGGTTGTGCCAGTTCGTCATCTTGATTGCGCTCGGCCAGCTCGGTGGCGAGGGTGTTGAAGCGCACCACATCACGCAACATGAGCAAAAAGCTGGGATTGAACAAATTGCGGCGCTGGGCAAACA
>JAVLFR010000111.1:0-2282 GCA_046052785.1 Limnohabitans sp.
TGTCTAACGAAACGCCGTATGGTGTGCACGAGTTTGTGCGTCTGGCCGAGCAACATGGTTTGCCGCGCGTGGCCACCACCCAAAACCCCTATTGTTTGATCAACCGCACCTATGAAAACGGTTTGGACGAGACATGCCACCGCCTGAATGTGTCTTTGCTGGCTTACTCACCGCTGGGCTTTGGGTTGTTGACTGGTAAGTACGATGCCAGCGGTATCACCGGTCCCGATGCGCCCAAAGGGGCGCGTATCTCTGGCTACGAAAGCGTGCGCAAGCAGCGTTGGGGCCGGCCCGAGTCCTTGGCGGCCGCCAAACGTTACAACGCGCTGGCCCTTGAAAACGGTATGACCCCGACGCAAATGGCGCTGGCGTTTTGCTACACCAAGTGGCAAGTGGCCAGCACCATCATTGGGGTCACGTCGATCGCGCAACTCGATGCCGATTTGGATGCCTGGGGCACCACCTTGACGCCCGAGGTGTTGGCGGCGATTGACGCCATCCGTTGGGAACTGCGCGATCCCGCGCAATAAAAGGACAGATCGATGTTTGAAGGTTCTTCGGTGGTGATGCTCACCTTAGGTGCGTATTTGATAGGTTCTATGTCTTTCGCGGTCATCGTGAGCCGTGCCATGCGCTTGGAGGATCCCCGCACTTATGGCAGCCAAAACCCGGGGGCCACCAACGTGCTGCGTTCGGGCAACCGCACAGCGGCAATCGCGACCTTGTTGTTGGATGCGCTCAAAGGCTACTTGCCAGTGGTGCTGGTCAAAGTGGTGGGTCCAGACTTTGGTTTGGACGATCGTGCCGTGGCTTGGGTGGCCATTGCGGCGTTCATCGGTCACTTGTGGCCGGTGTTTTTTGGCTTCAAGGGGGGCAAAGGCGTGGCCACGGCAGCGGGCATTTTGTTTGGCGTGGAGCCAATGCTGGGTTTGGCCACACTCGGGACTTGGTTGATCGTGGCGTTTTTCTTTCGCTACTCATCCTTGGCGGCCTTGGCCGCTTCGCTATTTGCGCCTGCTTACTATTTGTTTGGCGACCAACTCGCTTGGTCCACGAGCCAAGCCGAGTTGCTGGCGCTGGCCGTGATGAGCGCCTTGCTGCTCATGCGCCACAAAGACAATATCACGCGTTTGGTGTCCGGCCAAGAGACCAAGATTGGGGCGAAGAAAGAAGCGGGTTAATCGCGGAAGTTGTTGAACGACAAAGGCAAGTCGGTCATGTCTTTTCGAATTAAAGCCATGGCAGCTTGCAAGTCGTCGCGTTTGGTGCCACTCACGCGCACCGCGTCGCCTTGGATGGCGGCTTGCACTTTGATCTTGCTGTCTTTGAGCAAGCGTTGAATTTTCTTAGACACTTCCGTTTCGATGCCGTTGCGGACTTTGATGACTTGTTTGACCTTGTCGCCGCCCATTTTTTGCACATCGCCTTTGTCGAGGAAGCGCACGTCCACTTCGCGTTTGGTCAGCTTGTTGCGCAACACGTCTTCGACTTGCACCAGCTGAAAGTCGGCATCGCCAAATAGGGTGATTTCTTTGTCCTTGAGCTCCACGGCAGCAGACGTGCCTTTGAAGTCAAAACGGGTGGCAATTTCCTTGGCCGTGTTTTCAACGGCGTTTTTCACTTCCACCAAATTGGGTTCGAGAACGGTGTCAAAAGAAGGCATGGCAGGCGGCTTTCAAAATCAGAATGAGACAATGGCCGTATGTTAGTGGAACCCAATACCCCCCTACAAGCGCACAACAGCTTTGGCATTTCGGCCAAAGCCTTGCAACTGGTGCGCATCCATGCCGAGGCTGATGTGCAGGCCGTATTGGCTGATGCAGCTTTGCGCAACTTGCCCAAGTTTGTGCTGGGTGGCGGCAGCAACATTGTGCTGACAGGTGATGTGAAGCCCTTGGTGCTCAAGGTGGAAATCAAAGGCATGCGCTTGGTCGAAGAGACTCCCAAGGCCTGGGTGGTGGAAGCCGCGGCAGGTGAAAACTGGCACGAGTTGGTGGCTTGGACGCTGGCGCAGGGTTGGCCCGGCTTAGAAAACTTGGCGCTCATTCCGGGCAGTGTGGGTGCTTCGCCCGTGCAAAACATTGGCGCGTATGGCGTGGAATTACAAGACCGCTTTCACTCACTCGACGCGATGGATCTCACCACGGGTCTATTCTTCAGCCTCGATGCCGCGCAATGCGCGTTTGGCTACCGCGACTCGGTGTTCAAGCACGAAAGCAGCGGCCCGAATGGACTGGGCTTGGCAGGCAAAGCCCTCATCACCCGCTTGCGGTTTTTGCTGC
>JAVLFR010000112.1:0-15744 GCA_046052785.1 Limnohabitans sp.
CGTGAATATTGCCGCAACGCGTGCACTTTTGGCCCACAACTCGCTTTCTTGAGGCTCATGATTTGCGCCCAGGCATCCAGTATGCTCATTGGCCACGCACACCTTTATCGCTTTTTCCCTTGTTCTGCCCCAATGTCTAGCACCCACGCCACCGGTTTTATGGTGCTTCACAGCAACCAGCTTGAGGGCCTGCGCGAGTTGGCGGTGCAGTTCATCCGCAACCACCCGCTGCCCGTGCTCGCGCCCGAGGTGTTGCTGGTGCAAAGCAACGGCATGAAGCATTGGCTAGAGCTGGCCTTGGCCAAAGACCTTGGCATTTGTGCAGCCACGCAGGTCGAGTTGCCATCTGCCAAGCTCTGGCAGATTTACCGTGCGGTGCTGGGCCCCAGCCACGTGCCCGCGCACATGCCCCTGGACAAGTCGCCCTTGGTGTGGCGCATCATGCGCTTGCTGCCCAATTTGTTGCCACAGCCGAGCTTTGCGCCGCTCAACAACTACCTAGGCCAAGCTGACGGCGATGCCTCTCCCATGAACCGCCGCGCTTATCAACTGGCCGCGCAGCTGGCCGACGTGCTGGACGGCTACCAAAATTACCGCGCCGATTGGCTAGAAGACTGGGCCCAGGCCCGAGACCAACTGCGCACCCAAGCGGGCCCAAACGCTGGCGCATTCACCACACCGTTGCCCACGGCACAAAGCTGGCAGCCCGAGCTGTGGCGCGCATTGCTGGCTGACCTCGCCGCTGATGGCGAGGTACCAGCCGCTCTCAGTGCCAATGTGCAACACAGTTTCAGCTCGCGTGCCAAAGTGCATGAGGCGTTCATGGCCAAGATGGCATCGATGCCCAAAGGCCAACGCCCTGCGGGTGTGCCTCATCGCCTCATGGTGTTTGGCGTCACATCGCTGCCCATGCAAACCGTGCAAGCGCTGGCCGCTTTGGGCCGTGTGTGCCAAGTGCTCATGCTGGTGCAAAACCCCTGCCAACACTTCTGGGGCCATGTGGTGGAAAGCCGTGTGCCATTGGCTAAATTAAGCAAGCCACGCCAAGCGCACAAAGCGGGTTTGCCCGTGCCGCAAGACGATGGCTCGCTGAGCGAAGCTGACCAATACACCTTGCACACCGACACGCACCCCCTGCTGGCCGCATGGGGCAAACATGGCCGCGACTATTTGCATTTGCTGGATGGCTTTGACGATGTGGACCAATACAAGGGCCAGTTCAGTCGCGTAGATGTGTTTGTCGACCCAGCCGAGTCAGCCGCCAGCCAAGGCCGCGCGCCCAACATGCTGGAGCACTTGCAGTCGTCACTGCTTCACCTTGCGCCACTGCCCGACCACTTAACCGAGGTGCCCGCAGACGACACCAGCGTGCGCTTTGTGCAAACGCACTCGGCCCAGCGCGAGGTCGAAGTACTGCATGACCGCCTGCTGGCGTGGCTCGATGCGGACCCTGGCTTGAAGCCCGCCGACATCATGGTGATGGTGCCCGACATGGCCAACTTTGCGCCGCACATCCATGCGGTGTTTGGCCGCTTTGCCAGCCATGACCCGCGCCACCTGCCCTACAGCGTGGCCGACACCACCCCGCGCACTGAGCCCCTGGTGCAAGCCCTCGACACGCTGCTGCAACTGCCCCAACTGCGCGTGACGCGCGTAGAGTGGCAAAGCCTGTTTGAAGTGGCCGCCGTGCGCAAACGCTTTGGGCTAGAAGAACATGATGTGGCCCAGCTCAACAATTGGCTGGCCGACGCAGGCGTGCGTTGGGGCCTAGACGCACCACACCGCAAACCCTGGGGCATTGCGCCCGACATGGCGGACGCCAGCCAAAACAGTTGGCTGTTTGGCATCGAGCGTTTGCTGTTGGGCTACGCCACGGGTTCAACAGACGCGCTGGCCTCGCCATGGGCCCACACCCTGCCGCAAGCTGGCGTGGGTGGGCTCGACGCCCGCGTGATGGATGGCCTGCTGCAATGGCTGCGCCACACCCAAATGGCGCTACTCAAACTGCGCCAAGACCACACGCCCACCGAATGGGTGGCGGTGTTGCAGCAGTTGGTGGCCTTGTTCTTCAAGCCTAGCGACGAAGCCGACGAGCGATTGATGGAGCGCGTGATGGCCCCACTCGAAACTTGGCTGACCGAATGCCAACTGGCCCGTCTCGACAAACCGCTGCCCTTGGTGGTGGTGCGCGAACACTGGATGGCGCAGCTGCAACTGCCCGCGATGCAGCGACGCTTTTTTGGCGGTGGCGTGCAGTTCGCCACACTCATGCCCATGCGCTCGATCCCGTTCAAGTGCGTGTGCTTGCTGGGCATGAACGATGGCGACTACCCACGCAGCCAAACCCCACGCGACTTTGATTTGATGAGCGACGCCGCCCACGCAGGCAGCACGCACGCACACTGGCGCGCCGGTGACCGCTCGCGCCGCGAAGACGACCGCTATTTGTTTTTAGAAGCGCTCCTCTCGGCCCGCGAAAAGCTCTACATCAGCTGGCAAGGGCGGCGCACGACTGACCATGAAATCAAACCGCCGTCAGTGCTGGTCGCGCAGCTGATGGATTACCTTAATGCGGTGTGGACGCAGCGCAATGACCAGGGCGACGCCATTCCCGCGTGCGATGCGCCGTTGCAGCCGCTGCAAGCGTTTTCGCAAGCCTACTTTCGCCAAGGCACACACGTGCAAACCTATGCAGCCGACTGGCAACAAGCGCACAGCCACTCAGACACGAAACCTCCGCGCACAAAACATGAAGCGATCGCCCAAGCGCCCACAGCGCTGACGCTCAAGCAGCTCAACCGTTTGCTCAAACAACCCCTGGATGTGTATGTGCGCGACCGTTTGCGCTTGTATTTAGACACACCCGAAGCCGCCAGCACGCAAGAAGAACCCTTTGCGCTCGACCACCTCGACAGCTACACACTCACACAAAGCATCGTGCAAGCGCCCGACCCCGAACACGCGTTGCAAGTGCTGCGCCTGAGCGGTGAGCTGGCATTGGCTGGTTTCGGTCAAGCGCAGCAAGACATGCTGCTGCAACAACGCGATGCGCTACTCGAACGCTTTGAAGAGATCGCCAAAGATTGGCCGCTTGATTTGCCTGTGCAGTCCACCCGCTTGACGCTGGGTGAATACACGCTGAGCGCCGAATGGGCCAACGGTCAACAGATTTGGAAAACCAAACCTGACCAATCAGCTTGGCTACAAGTCGAGATGCGCCCAGGCTCAGTGCTGGAAGGCAAAGAAAAAGCCAGGCACCCGCGCGCGCAAACACTCACCACCCTGTGGCTCAACCATCTCGTCGCTTGCGCCAGTGGCACGCCCACCATCAGCGTGCAAATTGGCCTCAACGGTGCCGTGCAGTTGGATGCACTGGCGCAGTCAGATGCCTTGGCTGAATTGCAAAACTTGGCCACGCTCTACCAAGAGGCGTGGCACAACCCACTGCCTGTGGCACGCAAAACAGCGTGTGCATTTGTGATGGCCATGCAAGCAAATCAAGACAAAGAGCCAAGCGCTACCGAGATTGCCCTGCAAGCCGCACAGCAAGTATTTGATGGCAACCGCAACCTCACGGGTGAATACGAGAGCAGCACTACACTGCAACGCGTGTTCCATAGCTTTGCCAATTTGCAAAACGAATTGCCAGAGATGGCCCAGCGCTTGTACGGCGACATGGTGAAAAGCGCCAGACTGCTGAGTGCCATGAAGGCCACTGAGGAGGCTGACGCGTGACGCACAAGCCGGCACATTCAGCGCAACCGCTAGACGCACTCACCTTGCCACTGCATGGGCGACAAGTGATCGAAGCCAGCGCAGGCACTGGCAAAACATGGACACTGGCTGCTTTGTATGTGCGCTTGGTGTTGGGCCATCTGCGCGATGACGCGTTGCTGCCGCCACAAATTTTGGTGATGACCTTCACTGATGCAGCCACCGCCGAACTGCGTGACCGCATTCGCCTGCGTCTGAGCCAAGCTGCCGCCTACTTTGATGCCAGCGCCCAAAACCGCACACTGCCCCAAGGCCTGAAGCCTGACCCGTTCTTAGTGAATTTGCGCGACAGCTTTGACCCATTGTTGTGGCCACGCTGCGCCTTGCAGCTCAACTGCGCCGCCGAGTGGATGGACGATGCCGCCATCTACACCATCCACGGTTGGTCACGCCGCATGTTGAGCCAACACGCGCTCGATAGCCGTAACCTCTTTGAGCAAACCCACCTCGACAACGCCGAAGACCTACAACGCACCTTGGTGCAGGACTATTGGCGCGAATGGTTTTACCCACTCAGCGTCGACACGCTGCAACACATCACGCCACTCATCGGCCACGCCCCTGATGATTTGTTGGCCACGGTGCAAGGCATTTGGCGCGATCAAGAACGCACACCAAAAACCATTGAGGCGCCTGACACCACACCCACACAACGGGTGGCACAACACTTGGCTTGGCAAACCGCGCTGCAAGCCAAAGCCACACAAACCCGCACACTTTGGAGTGGCAGCGTTTGGCAAGCCCTAGAGGCAGCCATTGCCAGCAAAGCCATCAAAGGCCGTGGCATCACGGCACCCAACTTGACGCGTTGGTCGAATGCACTGAAAGAATGGGTCGAGCAAGGCACGCCTATCCAAATCGAGTGGCTCAAGCGCTTTGCCACCAGCGAACTGACCAACAAGGGCTGGGCTAACGCCACAGGCTTTGCATTCTTTGCAGCGGTTGAAGATTACGTGGCCTACCTGCACGAAGAGCCCGACACACGCAAGCACATCGCGCTGCACGCAGCGCACACCATCGGCATGGCCTACAAAGAAGCCAAGGCGCAACGCGCTGCCTTTGATTTTTCCGACCTGCTGCAGAACTTGCATCACGCCGTCATGGCTGACGATGGCCGACTGGCCACAGCCATTCGCCAACAATACCCCGTGGCGTTGGTCGACGAGTTTCAAGACACCGACCCTTGGCAGTACGGCACGCTCAATCGCATCTACGACACTCACGCCTGCACCGATGCCAATGCCTTGGTAATGATTGGTGACCCCAAGCAAGCGATCTACAGCTTCCGTGGCGCGAACTTGGGCACCTACCTTCAAGCGCGTGAGGATGCGCTGCAAGACAATCCACTCGCGCTTCACACCCTCAGCGGCAACCGCCGCTCCAGCGATGGCTTGGTCAATGCGGTGAACCATGTGTTCACACAGACCGAGGCGCCGTTTTCATCGCAAATCGATTTTGTACGCGTGAGTGCCGAAGGTGGTATTGAACCTCTGGCACAAGCCAATGACAAAGCCAGCACCGCCATGACCGTGTGGCACATCCCCTGCGGCGAGAAACCGACCAAAGCCAGCACGTATGTACACAGCATGGCAGAGGCATTTGCCAATCACATGGCCCAACTGCTCAACCAGGGTGTGGCACAGCCTGGCGACATGGCGGTGCTGGTACGCGGCCAACAACACGCCGACGCCATTCGCGCAGCGCTGCGCGAGCGCCGCATACCGAGTGTGTATTTGTCGGACCGCAGCAATGTGTATGCATCGCCAGAAGCGCTCGACCTGTGGCGCTTGCTACGCGCCGCTGCGTCACCACGGCAAAGCGCTTGGGTTCGCTCAGCCATTGGCAGTGGCTTGTGGGGTTTAGAACTTGACGAAGTGCTGCACCTCACCGACCACGAAGTCGAGTGGGAAAGTTTGCTAGACAGTTTTCACCAATGGCACCAAATGTGGCAACAGCAAGGTGTGCTGCCCATGCTGCATCACTGGATGCACACCCGAGGTGTGGCGCAACGACTGCTCGCACAAATGGATGGTGAGCGACGGTTGAGCAATCTGCTGCACTTGGGCGAACTGCTGCAACACGCCGCACAAAGCTTGCAAGGCGAACACGCCTTGGTGCGTTTCTTGGGCGAGCAAATTCATTCACCCACCGAAAGCACAGATGCACAAAAGATGCGCCTCGAAACCGATGCGCAGTGCGTACAAGTCATCACGTATCACAAGAGCAAGGGCTTGCAATACCCGCTCGTCTTTGTGCCGTTTGCGGGTAGTTTTAAAACTGAAACAGCCGCCAAGTCCAGCTATGCCGATGACGACGAAGATACATCTGACAAAGAGGCCCCTTCATCGGTAGAAGAAGACATGCGCTTGCTGTACGTGGCCCTCACCCGCGCCCAGCGCGCGCTGTGGCTGGGTATGGCTGAGACGTATGGTGACCTCAGCGGCGACGTCGCTAAAGACACGCTCAAACAAAGCGCCACAGCCAAGCTGCTCAAACGCCAAGCGCGTGGCGACTTGGCCAGTCAGCTCAGCACCTTGTGGGGCAGTTGCAAAGACATCACTGTTCAAACTTTGCCAGAGAACCCAAAGGTGGTCTATCAAGCCCCCAGCGAATCAGCAGCAGTTCAAAACGCCCTCACACCCACACGCACCCACCACATCTTGTGGTGGACCGCGAGCTTCAGCGCCCTCACGCGTGGACTGGTGTCGGAATCGAAACGCGACGAAGCGGTGGCCGATGCCATCACAGACGCGATGACCGGGACGCAGCTTGGTGTGATGACTGCCTCCGAAGCCTCTGCCATACGGGCACCAGATCCCGACAGCATCAGCGCCTGGCAAACCTTCCCCGCCGGTGCGCGCTACGGCACGCTGCTACACGACTTGCTGGAATGGCTGTCGCAAAACAGCTGGCCTGTGGCGAATAAGAATGCCCCCGCCTGGGCCCAGCAAGCTTGGGGCCTTTTGCTAGAGCGCAAATCCAGTTGGCTGCAACTCGACGAGGCCTCACGCGCTCAACTAGAACCTTGGCTGCAAGCTGTGGTGCAAACGCCGCTGCCTTTGCACCAACTCAATGCTGCGCCACTTACGCTGTGCGAACTCAGCACCGAACACATGTGGCCCGAGATGGAGTTCAACCTAGAAGTGGCCCACGTGAGCGCCACCGCGCTAGACCAGCTCATTCAAAACCATGTGTTTGAAGGCACGCCTCGCCCTGCGCTGCAAGCACGTGTGATGCAAGGCATGCTCACTGGCTCGATGGACTTGGTGCTGCAGCACGATGGCCGCTATTGGGTCGTGGACTACAAGTCGAACAAGCTGCCCAACTACGACCCCTTCACCTTGCAAGACGCGGTGCTGCACAAACGTTACGAGGTGCAATATGTGCTCTACACCTTGGCACTGCACCGCCTGCTGAAAGTGCGCTTGGCTCACTACGACTACGCCCAACACATGGGTGGTGCGGTTTACATGTTCTTGCGTGGCATTCACGCCGAAGGTGCGGGTGTGCATGTGTGCCGACCGCCGCAGGCGCTGATTGAGGCGCTAGATGATTTGTTTGCAAACGGCTCGTAAAAATCTCAAGTCACACCTGCACTGAACCCCACACACTGCCCAAACAATTCGCTTCATCTGCCACATGCAGCCAGTACCAAAAACTGGTACCATACAAATGAAGCGAAAACACCAGAAAACCTTAGACGCCGTCTACGCCCGACCCGTCAGTGCCAACATTCAGTGGCGTGACATCGAAGCACTCTTTGCTGAACTTGGGGCAGACATCAGCGAACGAGAAGGTAGCCGCATTGCGGTGGTGCTGTTTGATGAAGTCCGAGTATTTCACCGACCACACCCCTCGCCCAACACGGACAAAGGTGCTGTAGCCAGCATTCGCAAGTGGTTTGAGCAACACGGAGTCGCACCATGAATTTGATGACCTACAACGGCTATAGCGCCAAGATTGAATACGACGCAGAGCTGGACATGTTCAGAGGCGAAATCTTGGGCCTCACAGGTGGTGCAGACTTTTATGGCAAAAACCCCAAAGAGCTGCGTGCTGAATTTAAAAAATCACTCGAAGTGTTTTTAGAGGTGTGTCGAGAAAAAGGCATTGAGCCGCGACGCAACTTTTCGGGTAAGTTCAATTTGCGCATTCCGACAGAGCTGCACGAAAAGCTGGCCATCGTCGCCCAAGCCGAAGGCAAGAGCATCAACACTTTGGCGCAAGAGGCCTTGCTTCAACGCGTGGCTGCATGACCCAAGCCCCTACCGCAACTCTGCTACCGCTGCTGCAAGCGTCATGGGCCCAATCCACGCCCCTGACAGGCTTGGACAAATCCCTGGCCAACTTACTCAACACCAAGCAACCCACCGACGACCCACGCCATCTTTGGCTAGCAGCACTGACCAGCCACCAATGGGGTCGCGGCCATGCGTGCCTTGACCTGGCCACTTTGCCAACCCAAGCCTCTGCTTTGCTGGGTTGGAGTGAAGAGCAAACTGCCGCTATCCCCACCAACTTGCACCAAGCTGCCAGCACACTGCCGTGGACCCAGGGCGAGGCCAGCCCCTTGGTGCTAGCCGAGGACAAACACGGCACACGCCTCTATTTGCGCCGCGCTTGGACGGCTGAGCAAAATATTCGTCACAACATCACGCAGCGTTTGGCGCTGCCCTGCGAAGTGCCTGCCGATTTACAGCCACGCTTGGACGAGTTGTTCGCTCCCACCCGCGATGGCGCCCCAGATAGGCAGCGCTTGGCTTGCGAGGTGGCGGCACAAAACCGTATCACGCTGATCACAGGGGGCCCAGGCACGGGCAAGACCACCACCGTGGTCAAACTGCTGTCGCTCTTGGTTGGCACGGCTTCGCAGGCGTTGCAAATTCACCTCGCCGCCCCCACGGGCAAAGCGGCGGCGCGTTTGAGCGAGTCCATCAGCCACGCACTGACCCAAATGCCAGCCGCTGTGCAAACACGCATCCCCACCCAAGCGCAAACACTGCACCGACTGCTGCAAACCCATAGTCAAACATCGCAGGTGCATCAACTGGCCACCGATGTGGTGGTGGTCGACGAAGCCTCGATGATCGACCTCGAAATGATGGCGCGTTTGCTGCAAGCCGTGCCGCTCAATGCGCGCTTGATTTTGTTGGGTGACAAAGACCAGCTCGCTTCGGTCGAAGCGGGTGCGGTCATGTCGCAGCTGTGCACAGGCAGTTTGCTGCAACACCAAACCGTGACCCTCACACACAGCCACCGCTTCGATGCGTTAAGCGGCATTGGCCAATGGGCCCGAGCCGTGAACACAGATGTGGCCGATAACACGCCGGCCCTCAAAGCGCTGTGGCAAGACGCACCCGATTGGCTGGCCACCCTGCCCTTGCAACACAGCATGAGCCTTGACGAGGGGGGTGAAGCACCAGAACCAGATGTCACACGCCTGCAACTGAGCAGCGCCAGCGACCCCAAGCTGGCCGTGGGCCTGCGCTACGGCTGGCGTCACTGGTTGGCTTTACTTGATGCGCACCGACCGAGCAAAAATGCGCCGACGACGCCCTGCAACGATGCGCAAGCTGTGGCACTGCTCAACGCCTTGACTGAGTTTTGCGTGTTGTGCGCCGTGCGCGAAGGCCCGCTGGGCGTAGTGCAGCTCAATACCCAAGTCGAGCAAGCACTGGGCTTGGGCCAAAGCCCTTGGTATGTCGGCCGCCCCGTGATGGTGACGCGCAACGACTACGCGCTCGAACTCATGAACGGCGACATTGGCCTGTGCTTGCCCAGCCCCGATGGCGTGTTACGCGTGGCCTTTCCCGCAGTGGGAGGTGGCGTGCGCTGGGTCATGCCCTCGCGCCTAGACAGTGTGGAAACCGTGTTTGCCATGACGGTGCATAAGTCTCAGGGCTCTGAGTTTGCACATGTGTTGCTGGTGATCCCAGCACTTGAGTCAGCCGTGCTCACACGCGAGCTGGTGTACACCGGCCTCACACGCGCCAAAAAACGCCTCACGCTGTGGGCCCCGCAGCTAGGTGTGTTGTGGAATGGCTGTGCGCGACGCGTGTGGCGCAGCGGTGGCTTGGGCGATTAATTTGTTCACAATAGAGCCATGCCTATGAATCAATACCTCGCCCAACTCGAACAGTTGGCTGTGCCGCTGGCCATTGCCGCCTTGATTGTTGTGTTCTCCCTCATTTGCTTTGGCCGCTGGGCTTCGCGCATTCGCCATGTGCGTGCCGAGGTGATGGGGCTCGACACGCGGCTCGGCGCGCACAAGGGCAGCAGCCGCGAAGCGCTGGCGTTGGCTGAGGCCCAAACCACCGACGACGAGCTGAAATTTTTGCTGCGCGAAACCGAGGCGGGTCTGATTGACCTGCCCTCGCAACATGGGGTGAGCCAAGGACCCAATAACAGTCACGGCAGCTACAGCTTTCGCAGCCATGCCGACACTTGGACCGTGCGCAGCGTGTTGGGTGGGCGCATGAACTTGGCCTTGTTCGAGACCATGCCCAATTTGCTGATTGGTTTTGGTTTGATGTGCACCTTTATCTTCTTGGCGGTGGCTTTGCAGCAGGCAGGCTTGGCCCTCAATGCGCTGGATGTCTCGGCACGTCAACAAGACCAAGCCTTGCAGTCGCTCATTGCCACGGCAGGCGGCAAGTTCATCACGTCCATCGCGGGCTTGTTGTGTTCGCTGGTGTGGAACTGGCGCGCCAAAGTGGCGCTCGAAAACCTACAAGCCAGCATCGACACCCTGTGCCACACGCTGCGCGCGCAAGTGCCAGACAATGCCGCCGAAGCCAGCGTGCGCATGCAGTTGGCTTTGTTCCAAGACATCTTGGAAGCGAACCGCTCACAGGTGAACCAGCTGCGCCGCTTCGAGGGCGACTTTGCCAACGCCATTGGTGATGCATTGGCGCGCAATATGCAACCCGCGTTTGACAAACTCGGCACCCTGGCTGACACCATTCAAACCTCTAGCCAAAGCTTTGGCAACGCAGGTAGCCAAGCGGCGGTCGAGCTGAGCAAAGCTGGCGAGACTTTGACACAAGGCATCGCCAATGGCCTTGCTTCGTTTGGCGATGCGGTGGGTTCTTTGTCGCAAACCATCCAAAACACACGCGCCACCATCGCCGAGCTAGATGCCTCGTTGGCTCGCGCCAGCGCCATGGGGCAAAACGGTACGCAACAACTCGACACCCTGCTGGGCACCTTGGGCCAAACCGTGCAAACGGTGCAAGGTGCGATGTCGGGTTTGCAAGGCACGGTCGCGCGCATTGACGAAACGGCTGAGAAGTTCAAAGACAGCGCCAACGCCATCGAAGGCGCCGTGGGCTTGCAGCGTGCAGCGGCCAGCGACTTTAAAGAAGCTTTGATTCCGATGAACCAAGCCTTGGGCCAAACCGTGGACACGCTCAAACAAAGCGCGGTATCCGCCGAAGAAGCCCTGGGCCATGTGCGCACGCATTTGCAAGAGGCTCAACAAGCTCTCACTGGCACGGTGGACGCACTCACCCGAGGCGTGTCGGGCTACAGCACACAAATTGCTGATCTGCACACCAAGATGGACCAACACTTGGCCAGCGCGGTGAACCAGCTCAGCGGCAGCGTGACCAACCTAGAAGAAGTGTTGGACGAGTTCATCGAAGCTTTGCCGCCCAAGGCCTAACGTCGCGCACGAAGCAACGCCTCAAACAGCCTCGCCACCATGTTCATCAAAACACGCCGCAACAGCGCAGCCACCCATGAGCAGGTGGAAGAGTCGGGTTACATGGCTTCAGCCAGCGACTTGATGATTGGCCTGCTGTTCATCTTCATTGTGATGGTGATGGTGCTGCTGTCGCGCAAGCCCGAGGCCTCGCCCGAGCCACCCGCCGACCCCCTGGCCACTGTGGTGCACACCATTGGCACCCAGCTACAAAATGCAGGCGTGCCCGTGACCATCAACCAAGTCTCAGGCGTCATCAGCTTGCCGGCCGACACCTTGTTTGCTCGCGGCAGTGCCGAGCTCGAAACCTTGGGCGTGCGCACGCTGCGCCAATCGGCCGAACAACTGCAGCGGGTGCTGCCTTGCTACATCTATTCGCAACGCCGCCAGCTGCCTGCTGACTGCCCCCCCAACCCGCAACAAGTAGAAATTGAAACCATTCTGATTGAGGGCCACACCGACTCGGTGCCGCTGCACCGTGGCGACTACAACAACTGGCATTTGGGCCTGGACCGCGCGCGTGCGGTCTACAAAGTGCTGGGCGCTGAGGGCATGCAAAGCTACCGCAACGAGCGCGAGCAGCCCGTGTTTGGCATCAGCTCTTATGCCGATGAACGTCCCAGCCGCAAAGACAACGACACGCAAAACCGACGCGTCGAGCTGCGCTTTGTGTTGGCGTTTCAGCCCACTGAGACGGGCGCGACCAAAGGCCCGAGCAGCACCTTGAAGAAAATGCAAGACACGGTGCGCTAACACCATGCAACCTTTTTTCGCCCCTCTGCCGCTAGACTTTGACCAACTGGCCCAAGCGGCGCGCACCAAGCGCGGTAGCGGCTTGGGCAAAGACCCCGATTTGCGCACCGTGGGCGAACGCACTTACAGCGCCTTTGAGCGCGTGCAGTTTGCGCCCACCAGCACCGCCCCCCGGCAACGCGATTGGCGACACGTTCCCTACGCCCTCTGGCTCGATGGCCAACGCGGCCTGCACGCCCACCCGCTGTTGACAGAGCGCTACTTTGAGGTGGCGGTGCCCGAAGCCCTCAACACGCGCCGCCCCCTCAAGTGGGGCCGTGGTTTGTTGCACACGTATTTACAGGGCTTCAACCCCGACAACCCTTTGTTTTTGAAACTCGCCCACAGCGCACGCGCGTTCTTTTTAGACCCACGCGTGCTCGCCTCGCTGTCCGAGACCGAGGCCAATGGCCTAGAGCGGCTCATCACCCACCTGGATGTGCTCGACCCGCTGAACGGCCCGGTGCATGTGGCCAATGACATTTTGGGCCTGCCCGCAGACAAAACCTTGTTGCAATGGCAAGAGCGCCATGCCTTGACCCAAAGCTTTTGGCTGAACAACTTTTGCAAGCAAGCCTTTCTAGAAGCTTTGCAGGCGCCCGAAGACGTACGCAGCACGATTGGCTACGTGAAGCGCATGTGCGAATGGGCCATGCACGACATGGGTCAGCCCACGCAGCGCCTGCGCTACCCGCTGTGCCGCGACGAATTTGCCTACAGCCTGCTCTCGCCTTGGTTTGAGCGCAACCCACCACAAGACCTCAAGAACGCGCTGCTGTCCGAGCTGCTGCGCACGCTAGGTGACCCGCGCCACAACCACGCGGGTTGGCTCGGTGTGCGCCGCGAAGCGATGGAGACCGCCAGCCGCTGGCTGACCAGCCGCACGATGGATGCGTTTTTTGAAATCTTGCGCCACACCGAGGACGACATTGGCCCCTACCGCCGTCGCTTTTGGGAGGCCTATTTCCACGCCGGCCACATTTTGGAGGCGTGGATTGCGCTGGGCGAACAAGCCGTCACTGAGCTGCAAAAAATCGACCAGACGGGCGAGCTCAGCTACGCCAAAATTTTGGGCAAGATCGCGCCCAACCAGTGTGTGCTGATGCTGCGCATGGGCCACCTCGTGTTTTGTGACTGGAGTCACCAAGGTCGATTGCGCGCCATCTCAAGCACCGCCAAACAAGCGCCCAAGCTCTACCAATCGCAATACGAGCTTTTCCAACTGCGCTTTCCCACCCCGCTGGATTTCAACGGTGGCTTGTTGGACGACCCAGGTCTGCTGCACCTCCAGTCCGAGCTAGGCGGCTGGCAGGACACGGCCAGGCAGTTCATCGCGCAGCACCTGGGTATTCACCTAGAGCTCGCCGAGCTCATGCCCAGCGAAACCGGCACGCGCTAAGGCTATATTGGCTAGAGGCCAATCCAAGGGTTTGTCAGCTCCAGCTCAGTCAGACCCTTGTAAGAGCGCCCCCCCACAGTCACGGGGTTTTGAAAGACACCGCCACATATAAGAGGAGACCGGTTCATGAGCGATATCACCATTCACCAGCCATCAGCTGAGTTCGTCAAACAAGCCAACGTATCGGGCATGGCCGCTTACGACGCGCTGTGCAAAAAAGCTGACACCGACTACGAAGGCTTTTGGGCCGAGCAAGCCCGCGAGATGCTGAGCTGGAAGACCCCCTTCACCAAAGTCCTCGATGAGAGCAACGCACCATTCTTCAAGTGGTTTGAAGACGGCACCTTGAATGCTTCTTACAACTGCTTGGACCGCAACATCGAAAAAGGCCTGGGCGATAAAACCGCCATCATCTTTGAAGCCGACGGCGGCGAAGTCACCAAAGCCTCTTACAGCCAATTGCTGGCAAAGACTTGCCAATACGCCAACGCCTTGAAATCGATCGGCGTGAAAAAGGGCGACCGCGTGATGATCTACATCTCCATGTCGATCGAAGGCGTGGCCGCCATGCAGGCGTGTGCCCGTATCGGCGCCACCCACTCCGTGGTGTTTGGTGGTTTTTCTGCCCAGTCTTTGCGTGACCGCATCGAAGACACAGGTGCGGTGGCCATCATCACCGCAGACCAACAAGTGCGCGGCGGCAAGCACCTGCCTTTGAAGGCCATCGTCGACGAAGCGATGACCCTAGGCGGCTGCGACTCTGTGAAAAACGTGTTGGTGGTCAAGCGCACCGGTGGCGATGTCGCCATGGTGGCTGGACGCGACCAATGGCTGGGCGACTTGGCAGCCAAGCAATCGACCACCTGCGAACCCGAATGGGTGGGTGCTGAGCACCCCCTGTTCTTGCTCTACACCTCAGGCTCCACGGGCAAGCCCAAAGGCGTGCAACACAGCACGGGCGGCTACCTGCTGCATGCCGCTTTGACCACCAAGTGGACGTTTGACCTGAAGGACAACGATGTGTTCTGGTGCACAGCCGACATCGGCTGGGTGACCGGCCACACCTACATCACCTACGGCCCGCTGGCTCTGGGCGGCACCGAGATCGTGTTCGAGGGCGTGCCCACCTATCCCGATGCCGGCCGCTTCTGGAAGATGATTCAAGACCACAAAGTCTCGATCTTCTACACCGCGCCTACCGCCATCCGTTCACTCATCAAAGCAGCCGAAGCCAACGATGCCGTGCACCCCAAGAGCTACGACTTGTCTAGCCTGCGTTTATTGGGCTCGGTGGGCGAGCCCATCAACCCAGCGGCTTGGGAGTGGTACTACAAGCACGTGGGCGGTAGCCGCTGCCCCGTCGTGGACACCTTCTGGCAAACCGAAACAGGCGGTCACATGATCACCCCGCTGCCTGGCGTGACACCCATGGTGCCTGGCTCTTGCACCTTGCCCTTCCCTGGCATCCAAGCTGCTGTGGTGGACGAAGCCGGCCATGACATGCCCAATGGCCAAGGCGGTATCTTGGTGGTCAAGCGTCCCTGGCCTTCGATGATTCGCACCATCTGGGGTGACCCTGAGCGTTTCAAGAAAAGCTACTACCCCGAAGAATTCCAGGGCAAGTACTACCTGGCTGGCGACGGCGCAATTCGCGACGAGAAAACAGGCTACTTCACCATCACTGGCCGCATCGACGACGTGCTGAACGTGTCGGGCCACCGCATGGGCACGATGGAAATCGAATCTGCCTTGGTCAGCTGCACCGAGTTGGTGGCCGAAGCTGCAGTGGTCGGTCGTCCTGACGACACCACGGGCGAGGCCATTTGCGCCTTTGTGGTGTTGAAGCGTTCACGCCCGACAGGCGAAGAAGCCAAGCAGATTGCCAAAATTTTGCGCGACCATGTGGGCAAGGAAATTGGCCCCATCGCCAAACCCAAAGACATTCGCTTTGGGGACAATTTGCCCAAAACCCGCTCGGGCAAGATCATGCGCCGCTTGCTGCGTTCGGTCGCCAAGGGCGAGGCCATCACGCAAGACATTTCCACGTTGGAAAACCCCGCCATCTTGGAGCAGTTGG
>JAVLFR010000113.1:0-6992 GCA_046052785.1 Limnohabitans sp.
GCGATCGTCGGCAGCGTCAGATGTGTATAAGAGACAGGCTATGTGTTGGCAGCACGCATGGGTTACAACGGGCCATATGTCGCGGGTTTGGTCACACTCTCCACTGTCTTTGGCATGCTGAGCCTGCCTGTGGCTCTGGGCTATTTGCGCTAGAAATTCGCTCTTTCATGGCATAATCACGCGTTTTGCGGAAAGTGTGTCGAAATCGGTCGGCGCGGCTACCGCAGTTGCTCAAGGAAAAGCGATGAAAGAAGGCATTCACCCTAACTACCGTGAAATCTGTTTCATGGACATGTCTAACGGCTTCAAATTTGTGACTCGCTCGTGCGCGAGTACAAAAGAAATGATCACGATGGAAGACGGCCGCGAATTGCCGTTGTACAAGCTCGATACCACCAGCGAATCTCACCCCTTCTACACAGGCACGCAAAAATCTGTGGACAATATGGGCGGCCGCGTTGAGCGCTTCCGCAACAAGTACGGCAAGACTGCCGCCAAGTAAGCCACTTGCTTACTTAACAAAAGGCAGCACGGCCCTCCGCGCTGCCTTTTTTATTTGAAAACTGTGAATCAATCTACCCCAGCCATCGTTGCGCAAAGTGCTGTGCGTCGCTTGCCCCGCGTTGCACTTTGGCTGTTTTGTGCGGCGTATGTATTGCCAGGCTTATTTGGCCGTGAACCCTGGAAGGGCAATGAGTTCAACGCCTTTAGCCATATGTTGGCGCTTGCGCAAGGCTCAAGCAATTGGCTAAACCCGAGCGTCTGGGGCAGGCTACCCGAGCTTGATGCCTTGCTACCTTATTGGCTGGGCGCGTGGGCTATTCAAATGGCCCCCGATTGGATGTCTGCGGGCTTGGCTGCGCGACTGCCATTTGCAATGCTTTTGGCCCTGACTTTGGCCAGCACTTGGCATGGCGTCTATTACTTGGCATTGAGCCCTCAGGCACAACCCGTACCTTTTGCATTTGGGGGGGAAGCAAAACCCAAAGACTATGCGCGCACGATTGCTGATGGCGCAGTGCTCGCGCTCATCGCCTGTTTGGGCTTGGCGTTGCTGGCACACGAGGCCAGTCCCATCTTGATGCAATTGGCACTGGTCAGTTTTGTTTTTTACGGCGTGGCGGCACTGCCCTATCACCCCCGCTACAGCCTCACAGCTTTGAGCCTTGGTTTATTAGGCCTATGTCTGAGCGGGGCACCGAGCTTTGCAATTTTGATGGCGGTTGGCAGTGGCCTTTTGTGCTTGCTAGACCGCCAAAGCACGTCCAAGCAAACCGCGCAATTGCATGCACTCTGGTTGCTGCTGATTACTGTAGTTGTGGCCGCGATGGCAACGGTTTTAGAGATCTGGCAATGGCGTTTGCTGCCCTTGCACCTCGACTTGCAAGCTTGGCGAAACTTGCTGCGTCTGCTGGTCTGGTTTACTTGGCCCGCATGGCCTTTGACGCTATGGACCTTGTGGCGATGGCGCCGTCAATGGGCCTCGCTGCACTGGAGTCGCCACTTGGTCTTACCGATGTGGTTCTTAGCGCTCACGGTGACCACCGCATTGCTCACGCCCTCATCGAGCCGAACCTTGTTGCTGTCGCTGCCTGCCTTTGCCACACTCGCCGCGTTTGCACTCCCCACCCTGCGGCGCAGCGTGGCCGCTTTGATTGACTGGTTCACCCTGCTCTTTTTCTCTGGCTCTGCATTGCTTATCTGGCTCATGTGGGTGGCCATGCAAACTGGCTGGCCTGTCAAGCCCGCAGCCAACGTGGCTCGACTGGCACCCGGTTTTGAAGCCCACTTCGAATGGGTCACATTCCTGATCGCACTCGCTGCGACCTTGGTTTGGGGATGGCTCGTGAGTTGGCGCTCTGCCAAGCATCGTCATGCTTTATGGAAAAGCTTGGTTCTGCCCGCTGGCGGCGCGGCATTGTGTTGGCTGCTTCTCCTCACGCTGTGGCTCCCGCTCCTCGATTTCGCCTTCAGCTACAAACCTTGGGTGCAACAAATTCAAGGTGTCATGACTAAGCAAGACGCATCCAAATCTAGCCATACCTGCTTGCTCAGCTATGGTCTAAGTGCCAGCCAAATGACCGCCTTTCAATACCACGGGGGCTTTGATGTCAAACCCATCGACAGGGTCAGCCCAGAACAACAGCGCGTTTGCTCCTGGTTGGTCGTTGACAACGATTTACGTCCCGAGTTGGGGCAAGTGGTTCGCTTGAATGAATGGACACGTGTGCGTAGCATTTATCGCCCCGCCGATAAAAAAGAAAACGTGACGCTCTATCACCGCCGTCAACCTTGATGCCCGCATGAGTAGCGAACGCGTCACCATCATGCGTCACGCCGGGACCGTCATGGTGGGGCAACTGGCCGTGATGGCATTCAGCATCACCGACACCTTGGTCGCTGGTCACTTTGCTGACACGGCCTTGGCGGCTCTTGCCGTTGCATCCGCCACTTATGTCACGGTTCACATCTCACTCATGGGTATGCTGCAGGCCTTGCTGTCGGTCTGGGCTGAGTTACATGGCGCTCAAAGACACGCCGAGGTTGGTCGCTCAGTTCGACAAGCCCTGTACCTTTGTGCCCTCACTTCAGCACTTGGCATGTGGGCCTTGTTTTGTCCAGATGTGCTCTTGCAATGGGCGCAAGTCCCGCAAGCTTTGCAAGCAGAGGTTAAAAACTATCTCACGATCGTGGCGTTTGGACTACCTGCCTCCTTGCTTTTCCGCATGTTCAGCACACTCAACCAAAGCTTAGGCAAACCCATGCTCGTCACCTGGGTACAAGTGGCGGCGCTGGTGGTGAAAGTGCCGTTATCAGTCGTGCTGGTTTTAGGTGTGCCCCATGTATTCCCGCCCCTTGGTTTAGCGGGTTGTGCATGGGCGACTCTGGCGGTCATGTTTCTGATGCTGGGGCTTGCGATTTGGCTGTTACGTACGCAAGACTTTTACACGCCCTACCGGATTTGGGCGCCCATGGAAAAACCCGACTCAACCACTCTGCTTTCCTTTGTCAGGTTAGGCCTACCCAGTGGCTTGGCCATTGGCGTAGAGGTGACTTCATTCACGCTCATGTCGCTGTTCATTGCACGATTGGGTGTGGTGGCCACCGCCAGCCATCAAATCGTGGCCAACATGACGGCCGTGCTCTACATGATTCCTTTATCCCTCTCCATTGCCTCCAGCTCCCGCGTGAGTTATTGGATTGGCGCAGGACAAATTGCACGCGCACGTTTAGCCCTGCGTACGGGCTTGGGCTTGGTCTTGTTCTTGAGCTTGAGTTTGACTGCCCTCATCGGTTGGCAGCATCAAACCATTGCCGAGTTGTACACCCAATCCACTGAGGTGGCGGCTTTGGCTGCCAAACTGCTGTTGTGGTTGATGCTCTATCACGTGGCCGATGCGGTGCAAGTGTTTTGCGTCTTCACGCTGCGCTGCTATGGCATCACTGTGTTGCCACTCATCATCTACACCTTGCTGCTGTGGGGCTTGGGCCTAGCGGGAGGCTATGAAGTGGCTTATGGAAGTGGCTTTGATACGTCTGGCTTGACATGGCTGACGCCTCAGTCCCCCATCGCATTTTGGCAAACTGCAAGCTTAGCCTTGTATGTGACCACCGCCGTCTTGCTCCCTGTGCTGTGGCGAGCGGCTTATAGCCGTGAGCTACGCTGACAAGGTATCGACAATTCGTTTGGCGAATGCACTGGCCTGTTTTGCGTCACGCGCCTCCACCATCACACGCACCAATGGCTCGGTGCCACTGGCACGGATAAGCACACGGCCACTCTGGCCTAATTCGGCTTCAACCTTTTGGACTTCTTCGGCCATGCGCGTATTCGATTGCCAATCTTGACCAGGGCGCAAACGTACATTGAGCAAGACCTGGGGAAACAGCGTGACATCTTTGAGCAATTGAGCCATCGAACGCCCACTGCGAACACAGGTTTGCAAAATTTGCAGAGCGCTGACCAAACCATCGCCCGTGGTGTGTTTGTCCAACGCCAGCAGGTGACCTGACCCCTCGCCACCCAAAATCCATTGGTGCTTAGCCAACTCCTCCAACACATAGCGATCCCCCACCTTAGCTCGCACAAACTGCACGCCACGGTGTCTCAAGGCCACCTCTACCGCCATGTTGGTCATCAACGTACCGACAACCCCAGGCACCACTTCGTCATTGGCCAATCGATCGTCAACCATCAAATACAACAACTCATCACCGTTGAACAAACGACCTTGGGCATCCACCATTTGTAATCGGTCGGCATCACCATCTAGGGCAACACCAAAGTCAGCTTGGTTGGACGCCACGGCACGCACCAGCGCGTCGGGGTGTGTGGCCCCCACTTCGTGGTTGATGTTCAAACCGTCAGGGCTGCAACCGATGGCGATGACCTCAGCGCCGAGTTCATGAAACACTTTGGGCGCAATGTGATAAGCCGCACCGTGCGCGGCATCGACCACAATCTTTAACCCTTTTAAGGTCAAGTCGTTCGAGAAAGTGCTTTTACAAAACTCGATGTAACGGCCAGCGGCATCGTCTAAGCGTTTGGTTTTACCTAGGTTGACTGAATCAGCCCAGACGGGCGCTTGGTCCATAGCAGCTTCAACTGCTTTTTCCCAAGCATCACTGAGTTTCTTTCCTTGTGCGCTGAAGAACTTGATACCGTTATCAGAAAAAGGGTTGTGGCTTGCACTGATAACCACGCCAAGGCTGGCCCGTTGCGAGCTCGTGAGATAAGCCACCCCTGGGGTAGGCAAGGGCCCAAGCAAAACCACATTGACACCTGCTGAGTTGAATCCTGACTCCAAGGCCGACTCCAACATGTAGCCTGAAATCCGGGTGTCTTTGCCTATCAGCACGGTGGGATGAGTTTCGGTTTGCTTGAGCACACGACCCACAGCATGCGCTAAACGCAACACGAAGTCTGGTGTGATAGGAGATTGACCCACGGTGCCGCGAATGCCATCTGTCCCGAAATATTGCCGTGTCATCTTGGTCTGCCTTAATAATTTTTATTGTTAGTTATCAGTTTGCAGTCATTGTCTCAAACTCGAGCAGCCTGCCAAATTTTGAGAGCCAGAACCGTTTGCGCCACATCATGCACGCGCAAAAGGCGCGCACCCCGCTCGACGGCCAACACAGCGGCCGCCACGCTGGGCACCAAGCGCTCGCCCACCGCGCAACCCGTCACTGCGCCTATCGAAGACTTGCGTGACCAGCCCACCAACAAAGGATAGCCCAGGTCAAGCAACCGACCTTGGTGGCCGAGCAATTCAAAGTTTTGTTCAACTGTTTTGCCAAAACCCACACCAGGATCGATTGCAATCCGTTCTTGCGCCACACCCAACTCTTGCAAGGCTTGTGCTTGGTTTTTTAAAAACTCGGCCACCGGATGAATTGAACTGCCCTGCATCGGCAGGACTTGCATGGTTTGCGGCTCGCCATGCATGTGCATCAAACACACGCCACAGTGGCCGTGCTTTACCACAACCTGCTGAGCACCCGTTCGCCGCAACGCCCACACATCGTTGATGATGTCGACCCCTGCATCCAAGACCGCCTGCATCACCTCGGCTTTATAGGTGTCAACAGAAATAGGGACATTGAAATGCACCGCCTGGCGAACCACGGGCATCACGCGGGACAATTCGTCTGTCAGCGAGAGCATGGATGCCCCTGGACGGGTAGATTCGCCACCAATGTCCAAAATATTTGCACCTTCCTTGAGCAACTGCTCGCAATGGTTCAAGGCGGCACGCGTATTGGCATGCTGGCCCCCATCTGAGAAAGAGTCAGGCGTCACATTGACGATCCCCATCACCTGAGGATGGTATAGGTCAATGCGAAAACGGGTGGTTTGCCAAAACATACTGACTTCATGAAAAACGGGGCTTGCGCCCCGTCCTTGATCATGACCAAGCGTGAGTTATGCAGCCGTTGGCGCTGGGTCTGTCTGCACGGCTGGTGAGCCACCACCGCTGTCACCGCCAGAAGGGGTACGGGGTGTCCAGTCTTTGGGAGGTCGAGGCTCTCGGCCAGCCATGATGTCATCGATCTGGTCTTTGTCGATGGTTTCCCATTCAAGCAAAGCCTTCGCCATGGTGTGCATCTTGTCTGAGTTTTCCTCGATCAAACGACGTGCCAAGGTGTATTGCATGTCGATGATGCGACGCACTTCCATGTCTACCTTTTGCATGGTGGCTTCGGACATATTGGTGGTTTTGGTCACAGAGCGCCCCAAAAACACTTCACCTTCATTCTCGGCATACACCATAGGCCCTAAAGCTTCGGTCATGCCGTAGCGCATCACCATGTCACGCGCAATCGAGGTTGCACGTTCAAAATCGTTGCTAGCTCCCGTGGTCATTTGGTTCATGAACACTTCTTCAGCGATTCGGCCGCCAAACAACATGCTGATTTGGTTAAGCATGTAATCACGGTCGTAGCTGTAGCGGTCTTTCTCGGGCAAGCTCATGGTCACACCCAAAGCACGACCGCGAGGAATGATGGTCACCTTATGCACAGGGTCGCACTTGGGAAGCAGCTTGCCAATCAAAGCGTGGCCTGACTCGTGGTACGCGGTGTTACGACGCTCTTCTTCGGGCATGACCATGCTCTTGCGCTCAGGCCCCATCAAAATTTTGTCTTTGGCCTTTTCGAAGTCGAGCATTTCAACCACGCGTGCATTACGACGTGCAGCCATCAGGGCGGCTTCATTACATAAATTAGCCAAATCAGCACCACTCATGCCAGGCGTCCCACGAGCAATCACGCTCGCATTGACGTCTTGACCGATGGGCACTTTGCGCATGTGCACATTCAAGATTTGTTCACGCCCACGGATATCAGGCAAAGTCACATACACCTGACGGTCAAAGCGACCAGGCCTCAGCAAAGCCGCAACCAAAATGTCAGGGCGGTTGGTGGCAGCTACCACGATCACACCCAGGTTGGTCTCAAAGCCATCCATCTCAACCAACATTTGGTTCAAG
>JAVLFR010000114.1:0-4900 GCA_046052785.1 Limnohabitans sp.
CCTACCGCTAAGGTTGCGACCTCGGTCGAAATAATCAATTAAAGACATGTAAATTCCTAGCTATCCTAAATACGTGAAAGTTATTTTGAGAGATTTGCGAGAGTTGCCGGCAGATCCAACTCGAACTCGCGCGTTTGGCCTAACTTCAAATGAGCTGCAATACCGTTTTGCATTTCAGGTGTTGCCATACCAGAACGAAGACCGTTGTTTTCAGCGGCCAAACCTGCGAATAGTGGCTCTACGATCCCAGAGTAAACCTGCTTGAATACTTCACGGTGCATCCCAACTACAGCAGCCGAACGCTTAAGCAATCGACCGAGTAAGTCACTCAGGTATGTTTCAAGTTCTGCAGTTGGCAGAGCTCTGTTAATCAGACCGTAACGTTCGGCTTCTTCAGCGCTGAAATCACGAGCACTCAACAAAATTTCCATTGCACGTGCGGGGCCTGCTGCAAGGGCTGTAAAACTTGCACCACCACCGCACGCCAAGAAGCCACCGCTTGATTCAGGAAAACAAAACTTCGACTCCGTGGATGCAAAACGCATGTCCATAGCACCTAAGATGAACTCCAAACCACCACCACGGCAGCGACCTGTAACTTTTGCAATCTTGATCTGCGGCAAAGTCTTCCAGCTCAAAGCCAGAGACTGCAACACATTCATATCGGGATATTTGCTTGCTTTGCTTGGATCAGAAGCTGATGCAACGATGTCTTCGAGGTCAAAGTGCGCAATGAAAAAATCTTTATCTGCACTATCAAAGACCACGACCTTCACGCCTGGGTCAACATGCAGACGCCCGCTGAGCATAAAAAGCTCCTGGACCATCTGACCGTTCATCAGATTGACAGGTGGGTTATTAAAGGTCACTCGCAAAAGTGCATCGTCTTGCTGCAAGGAAAATGTTGAAAAGTTCATAGTGGAAATCCTTCAGTATTCTTTGTGTAGCGTTAGACGAGGCGCTCAACTTTGATGCTTGAATAGCCGTAGCTCTCCAAGGCACCCATCAGTTCGCGATGACCAAATACTTCGCTTGGAGAACGGAAACCAGTGACACGAGGTGTTTCTGAGATCAGGCGACGTGCGGCATAAGCTTGAAGCAGGCCGGTACTGAAATAACCGCCTGTAGTCAAAATCGTGCTCTTCACCATTACTTTGTTACCTGTACCCACACAGTTGTCGATCGCGCGATGTACTTGACGCGATTCACGAGGTGGCGATGAGGCGGTAATGTTTGAAGCCATATTGTCCAAAATAGCAGGCAACTGATCCTCTGGAATCCACTGCAACTGAACCTTATAGGCTCGTTCAAGCTCCAACTCTTTTTTATAGAGTTCTTGATTCCACAAAGCTACGGACATCTTGCAGTTGCGTACGCGACCGTCTTGTGCGAACCAAATTGGATTTGACGAACCACCCCAGTTTGAAGCCCTGAGTACGCGACCGGAGGGCACTGAAATGTCACAGTTTTCGATACCTGAATAACGGACCAACTCGTTATCCTTCAAGTAGTAAGACGGGAAACGCACAGCATCCAAAATTGTTTGAGTTGAAGCAACGGTTGGAACTGCCTCACCTACACCTGTGAAATCGAGGGAGTCAACGCCCGGAGTTTCTAAACAGTAACGAGCTCCGATTTCACTCAAACCATACATGTAAGCCGTTGAAGGAACGAGGCATAAACCTGCTTTCGTGAAATCTTTTGAAAATCGCTCTTTCAACATAGTCAGTACATGCTGCTCTCCAGTTGTATCTAAGTAGTGAACTCCAGCTTTAATGCACGCTTCAGCCACCTCACCCGCATATCTCATAAATGGGCCGACTGTATTACAGACAACCTTGCGACCCGAGAGAAGTTTTGTCAGCGCCTCGACAGTGTGCTCGACTTCTACAATTTCGTAACGTGCACTCTCAATACCAGGAACAAGTTTCATAGCCTCTTCAATACGCTTGCGGTTTCGACCAGCAGCCACAAAAGGCACACCTAAATCGCGTAGATGTTCAGCAACTAAACGACCGGTGTAACCGCTAGCGCCATAAATAACAACGGGATATTCAGTTTTCAAGATGTTCTCCAATTAATCTTAGAAATTAGTAAATTGAGTTGATTGCTTAGGCGCGACCCCAACCTTCAGTTTTATGCAGGCGACTCAACAAGTGACCAAAGTGCATTTGCAACAGGTTGTTCTCACCATCTTCAATTTGCATTGCTTGTGCATCACGCAGCAACTTCTCGATTGGAAATTCACGAGTCAAACCTACACCGCCCATTAGGTGCAATGACTCGCGCACAACATTCAGCAATTCAGTGCAGCAATAAGCCTTACCAGCAGCCGTAAAATATGGATGCGCTTTTGGCGAACATTTTGTGTAATGAGCCACGTGCCGCGCCATCGCACGAATGGTCTCAACCTTTGTACCAATTCCACCGATACGGTATTGAGTCAGTTGCAAATCGGCCAGCAATGTGCCACCTTGTTTGCGTTCGTGAATGTAGTTAAGCGCCAATTCAAATGCTGCACGAGCAAGTCCTGTTGCGATGTGGCTCATGGCAGTGCCCGCATGCGCCCAAGCATGGGCATGTTTGAACTCATAGTCGTCTTGTGTTGCGATTGCAAATCGCCGAGGTACACGAACGTTATCAAAGTAAATTTCACCTTGTGGCAATGAGCGTTTGCCAAGCTTTTCTAGAGGCTTGCCACGTGAAACGCCTTTGATATCCAAAGGAACAATTACGTTGCACCCGTATGTGTTGCCGTTCTCATCAAAGAAACCATTGCCATAGTCAGCAACGATGTCCATCAAAGCAACCTGAGCTACCGGTCCATTAGAAACCCAAGCTGAAGTTTGACCATTGAAGATCACTTCATCAGCTGTAAAAGTGGCCTGAAGATTTCCCTTGTTACCCTGTGATCCAGGGAATCGCTCTTCAGAATACAAAGTCAAGCCATCTGAGCCACGGTCTGGTTGTGTTGCCCCCCAGCATCCGAGCTTGCCTTCACATAAGTCAATGAGTTCTTTATTTCCAGTCGCTTGAGCCATAAGCATTGGCATGCCGCCAGCGCCCGCTGACACTGCCAATCCAGCATCACCCCAAGCCAGCTCTTCAATAACTAGGCCTTCCATGAAAGCCGCTTGTTCAGGGGGCAAACCAGCTAACCCCTCTGGGCCTAAACCAAGCTTAATAGCTTCGGCATGAAATTGCCAAAACGGCGAACCAGGCAAGTAAGCCTCTTCTGCTGACATGCGATCAATTTCACGACCAATAGGTCGCATTACCTCACGAGCAAATCGATGAATACCAGCCTGTGCCTCAGATGCCTCTGGTGGCAAGCCTGCATCGAATCCTGACAACCCAACGGTTGGCAATGGCACTTCAAGATGTGAACTCATAATTGTCTCCTTGTGTTTTCTTTAAACGTATAAATGTGTTTAGCGGGTAAAAATGTTGACGTTGACAACACCTTCTTCGTAGGCCAGTTGACCACCGCCGTTTTCCTGCAAAGCTACCTTGGCACCCTCAACTTGACGCAACCCAGCCTCACCACGCAATTGCGTGATCAATTCAAAAATCTGTCCCAGTCCTGTTGCACCAATAGGGTGGCCTTTGCATTCCAAGCCACCTGATGGATTAACTGGAACACGCCCACCAATAGACAATTCGCCAGCTTCAGCTGCGAGACCAGCACCACCCATAGGCGTCAATTGCAAATACTCAACTGCCATGACCTCACCCATAGCCGTTGCATCATGCACTTCGACTACCGACACGTCTTCTGGACCAATGCCAGCTTGTTCGTAGGCCATCTGCCCCGCGCGACGGCATGAGGCCTTTTCAAAATCATCAGGCTGACGCGGAATGACGGTTGCAATTGCCGTAGCTGCTACTTTGATGGCTCGACGATGATCACCGTTAAGACGCTTTAAGCCTGCTTCTGTGCACAAGATCACCGCCGCTGCACCGTCTGAGACTGGTGAGCACATTGGCATAGTCAATGGATATGTGATGGGCGGTGCTGCCAAAACCTGTTCAATCGTGAATGGGTCGCGGTATTGGGCGTAAATGTTGTGAACTGAGTGGTTGTGGTTTTTGGATGCAACGGCCGCAATTTGGCGCTGCGTTGTTCCAAAATTCTTCATCCAATAGCGACACATAGACGCATAGATCGCCATGAACTTGCTGTAGGGGCGCTCAGACTCCCAACCATCTGGAACTTCAATTCCCTTACCCAATGCCATGAGACGCGCCTCGTTCTCCTCTTTGGTGGTCACGTCCCAACCGCCTTCGAAAATTGCCAAGACGCGCTTCTTGTCCTCAATATTCATCTTTTCCGCACCAATTGCGATGGCCACATCACATGCACCTGAGCGCAGCGCCTGAACCGCCAACTGGAACGCACTGGTACCCGAAGCACAAGCGTTCTCGATGTTGTAGACCGGAAGCCCTACCAAACCAATTTTTTGCAGCAAAATTTGACCTGGGATCGCGTTCTGACCTAACAAGGGGCCCTGGGTCACACCCGAATAAAACGCTTGGCCAATATCGGAAACTGAAGCACCGGCATCCTTCAATGCCCCATCTAGAGCCTCTTGGGCCAAAGAAGCCAGAGAACGCTCGATGTGACGTCCGAACTGTGTCATTGCAACACCAGCGATGTAAATAGAAGATTGCATAGATTTCATAACGATTTGTTGTGCATGAATCCTATGTATCTAAACCACTTTTGCCCCCCCCTAAAAAGGGTGGCATCCCTCTCAGGAAAACCCTCCCCATCAACTATCGACAATGCGTTGTGCGTAAAATTTAAAAAAAACGAAGCTATCAATAAGTGACAAGCGCTCCCTCAGAACTAACTCATGCTGACTCAAAATAACGTGCGAGATCCGGCATTAGCCCACAA
>JAVLFR010000115.1:0-14874 GCA_046052785.1 Limnohabitans sp.
CACGTCCGCGTGTCATCCCCTACCCCAGGGCGCTCAACTTTGATGACGTCTGCTCCGTAATCAGCCAACATCTGCCCCGCCCATGGTCCAGCCAGAACTCTGGACAAATCCAGAACCCTTACCCCAGCCAAAGGCCTAGGCATTGAAGATTGCGCAACTGTTGACATGATTTATCGTGAGTCTTAGTTAGAGAAGGCCGCAATGCCTGTGATGGCACGCCCCAAAATCAGGGCATGTACATCGTGCGTGCCTTCGTAAGTGTTGACCACCTCCAAGTTCACCAAGTGACGCGCCACACCAAACTCATCCGAAATCCCGTTGCCGCCCATCATGTCTCGGGCCATGCGTGCAATGTCCAACGCCTTGCCGCAGCTGTTGCGCTTGAGGATGGAGGTGATGTCCACCGAAGCCGTCCCCTCGTCTTTCATGCGACCCAACCGCAAGCAGCCTTGCAGTCCTAAAGATATTTCCGTCATCATGTCAGCCAGCTTCTTTTGAATGAGTTGATTGGCTGCCAAGGGCCGACCAAACTGTTGGCGGTCCATCACGTATTGGCGGGCACGCACAAAACAGTCTTCAGCCGCACCCAATGCCCCCCAGGCAATGCCATAACGCGCACTGTTCAAGCATGTAAACGGACCCTTGAGACCACGCACATCGGGAAAGGCGTTTTCCTCAGGCACAAACACCTCGTCCATCACGATCTCGCCCGTAATGGACGCACGCAGGCCGACTTTGCCGTGAATGGCCGGGGCACTCAAGCCCTTCCAACCTTTTTCCAATACAAAGCCGCGTATCGCGCCCGCATCGTCTTTGGCCCACACCACAAACACATCGGCAATGGGGCTGTTGCTGATCCACATCTTGGAGCCCGAGAGCGAATACCCACCCGCCACCTTTTTGGCACGCGTGATCATGCTGCCAGGGTCTGAGCCATAGTTGGGCTCGGTCAAACCAAAGCAGCCAATCCACTCGCCTGTGGCGAGTTTGGGCAAGTACTTTTGCTTTTGTGCCTCAGTGCCAAACTCATAAATAGGCAACATCACCAGAGACGACTGCACGCTCATCATGGAGCGGTAGCCCGAATCCACGCGCTCCACCTCGCGCGCCACCAGGCCGTAGCACACGTAGTTCAAACCTGAGCCACCGTAAGCCTCAGGAATTGTGACCCCCAACAAACCCAACTCACCCATCTCCCGAAAGATGGCGGCGTCAGTTTTTTCATGCCGAAAGGCTTCCAGCACTCGGGGTGCTAAGCGCTCTTGACAGTAGGCAGCGGCGGCCTCTTTGACTTGACGCTCATCGTCGGTCAATTGAAGGTCCAACATGAAAGGATCAGACCAAGAAAAACGATGACTGGCGCTCATTGGTAACTTTCAAAAAATTGAGGGATACATGGATATTAATTTGCCCATCCCCAACAAGCAAACGAATGTTTTTCATTCAGATATGATGATTTGTAATATCTGAATCAATTTCATAAATCATATGCGCCGCCAATTGCCATCGATACAAGCCTTGATCTGCTTCGAGTCCGCAGCCAAACATGCCAGCTTTACCAAAGCCGCCCAAGAGCTTGCCTTGACTCAAGGCGCTGTGTCACGGCAAGTCTCCTCTTTAGAGGACATGTTGGGGGTGTCTCTTTTTAAACGTGACCGTCATGGCATGCAACTCACGCAACCTGGTGAGCGTTATTACAAAAACATATCCAATCGACTCCATGGACTAGAGCGAGATACGCTCGACATCATGGGAGGTAATGGCTTGGGAAATAACTTAACAATCGCCGCAGTTCCCACATTCGCCTCGAAGTGGCTGGTTCCTCGCCTGACTGAATTCTCTAAGTTGTTTCCAACCACGCACATCCATATAGAAACTCGAACGAGAGCCTTTATGTTCAATGATTCAGGAATGGATGCGGCCATCTATGCAGGAACGCCAGAACAAGTTTTACAGTGGGCTGGAACTGAAGCCACTAAATTATTTGACGAAGAAGTCATTCCTGTCTGTAGTCCTTCGTTGCTCAAGCGCAACCGTCCCTTGACCCCTGAGCAAATTTCTAAAATGCCATTGCTTCAACAATCAACGCGACCAGAAGCTTGGAGGCAATGGTTTAACACCCAAGGACTTGACCCGTCTCAATCCATGGCTGGCCCTAGATATGAGCAATTTTCAATGCAAGTTGCAGCGGCCCAATGCGGGCTAGGTGTTTCACTGATGCCCACCATCCTTGTAACTGATGAACTCGCGACAGGCCAACTCGTTGTCGCCTGCAACAAACCCTTATCTGGATTAAGAGCCTATTACTTCGTTCAGCCACAGTCAGCCCTGCAATTAGAGGCATCGGTCCATTTCAAGAAATGGCTTTCGCAACAGTTCAGCTCAAACCAAGACTGATCAGTCTTACAACCGCCATGAGATAGCTCGGAAATAAAAACGCCCTAGAAACCGAAAAGGTCGCTAGGGCGCAAAGATACTGGGGTGGCTGATGGGGCTCGAACCCACGACAACAGGAATCACAATCCTGGACTCTACCAACTGAGCTACAGCCACCGTCTGGCGAAAATTATAACCTAGGTGCTTTGATTTCAGCCTTGAATTTTTCTTTGAGCAACTTGTAGTAGGCCAAGCCCTCGGCGGATGCCCACCATTGGGCATACTGCTCGCGTTCACGCACGAGTCCAGCCGCATTCGCCGCATCACGTGGCAAAACTTTTTCGACCTTCACCACGGCATAGCCGCTGGCACCTAAGTCCACGCCTACCCATGCTGGCAAGGTTTGCGTACTGGCACGCAAGGCTGCCTCCACCAAAGTACTTGGTTGCGCCTGCTTTGATTCACGTGACAACACCATGGACGCAGGCAGTTTGGCCGTATCTGGGCTGGCTTTCCATTCGGCCAGTTTGGCGAGGCCTTCTTGACGAGCTCGCTCTGCTGCTTGCTGTGCAACCAATTGCTCGCGCACACGGGCTTTGACCTCGTCCAAAGGCAAAGTGCGCGCTGGGCTGTAACTGGTGATGCGCGCTGCGGCCAACACATTGGGGGCCAGTTCTACCGCTTCGGTGTTGCGTTTTTTCTCGATCGAGTCTTGCGAAAATACGGCCGCTAAGAGTTTGGGGTTGTTGACGGCTGTGTTGCCTGCAACAGCCTCGCGCCCCAAGTTGACGGCCTGTTGGACCTCAAGCTTCAGGCGCTCAGCTACGGGCTTCAAGCTGTCAGATTGTTCGTACACGATGTTGGTGAACTGCTCGGCAGCTTCGGCAAATTTGCGCTGGGCCAACTGAGCGCGGACTTCAAGCTCAAGTTTGGCGCGTTGAGATTCAAAGCTCTTTTGTTCTGGTTGTTGAATGTCCGTCAAGCGGATGATGTGAAAACCAAACTCAGTTTCGACCAGCCCGCTGATCTCACCCTTTTTGAGAGCGTACACAGCATCTTCAAAGGGTTTGACCATGGCGCCACGGCCAAAGTAGTCAAGGTCACCGCCTTTGGCAGCAGAGCCCGTGTCTTGCGAATTTTTACGAGCCAGTTCAGCAAACTGCGCAGGAGCTTTTTGCACTTCAGCCAATAGGGCCTGCGCCTTAGCACGCGCCGCATCACGCTCAGCCGCTGATGCGCCTTTGTCAGCATTGATCAAAATGTGGCTTGCACGGCGCTCTTCCAAACCTGCCAAGCGCGCTGCGTTTTGCTCAAAATACGATTTAAGTTCAGCCTCAGGCACCACAATGCCTTTTTGCACAGCATTCAAATCAAGCACCACGTATTCAATGTTGGCCCGCTCAGCAGATTGAAACTTGTCTGCATTGGCTTTGTAATAAGCCTCCAGTTCTTCTGCGCTGGGGTTAATTTGGCTCACATAGTTGGCAGGGGAAAACCTCGCCACTTGAACTTGGCGTTGCTCGTAGAAGGCGTTCAAGGTCACATCGGCCAAAGCCACGGAGCTGAAGCTGGTCACACCCACACCCGCCATGACTTGGCGCGACGCCAAATCACCGCGCACCTGGGCTTCGAACGACTCAGGCGACATGCCTTGCGTGGCCAACAGTTGGCGGTAGCGCTCCATATCGAGCGTGCCATCAGCACGTCGCAAGGCAGCGATGGTGGGGTTTTGCTGCAACTCAGCGGCCAAGCGTGCATCACTGGCCCCCAAACGCAGTTTGTTGGCGGCCACTTGCAACAAACGGTCACGCACCAATCGCTCGAGCGTGCTGTATTTGGCTTCGGGTGTGTCAAACAACTTCACATCGACATTGGGCATGCTGCCGCGCATGCGTTCGACTTGATTGCGGTGCGCAGCATCCCACTCGCTTTGGGTGATGTCTTGCCCATCGACTGTCGCCACAGCAGCGCCACCGTTTCGAAAGCTGTTGTAGCCCTCAAGGCCAAACAAAACAAAAGACGGGAAGATCAACAGGAACAGCAAAAATTGCATGATCCTTGTGTGCTTGCGAACAAAATCAAACATGAAGTGAACTCGTCGTGAAGTGAGAGATGCCAATAAAAAAGGCGAACAGGGTGTTCGCCTTTATCGGGATTGGTGGGTGCTGACGGGGTCGAACCGCCGACCTACTGCGTGTAAGGCAGCCGCTCTGCCAACTGAGCTAAGCACCCAACCGAAACCGGTAATTAGTTCAAGGCGTCTTTCAGGCCTTTGCCTGGACGAAACTTAGGCACCTTGGCTGCTTTGATTTTGATGGCTTCGCCCGTGCGCGGGTTACGGCCCGTACGCGCGGCACGCTTGCCCACTGCAAAAGTACCGAAACCTACCAAAGAAACTGTGCCGCCTTTTTTCAAGGTCGTCTTAACTGCACCGATGGTGGACTCGAGTGCGCGAGTCGCGGCAGCTTTGGAAATGTCTGCGTGTTTAGCAATGTGCTCGATCAATTCTGTTTTATTCACAAAAATCCCCTCTCAATGAGATGCGATGGTCAAAAAAATTGTTACGTTCCCGTGGAAGAATTTCTCTGAGTGCAGGGAGCGCTTTAAACAGAGCAGTCACACACAACACGGGACGAATTTAAATTCTAGTCGTTTTTTAAGCTGGAAATTACAACGCGTTGGCAATTGCAAGCCCCAAATCAGAGGTACTAGCGTTACCCCCAATGTCTGGTGTCTTGGGTGCACCACTCTTGGGCTCCAACACCTTCTCAATCGCAGCCATGACAGCGTCATGCGCATCCTTATGACCTAAAAACTCAAGCATCATGGCACCACACCAAATTTGACCAATCGGGTTGGCAATCCCTTGGCCCGCAATGTCTGGGGCAGAACCATGCACAGGCTCAAACAAAGAAGGGAACTTACGGTCTGGGTTCAAATTGGCGCTGGGGGCAATACCGATGGTGCCTGTACATGCAGGGCCCAAGTCGCTCAAGATATCCCCAAACAAATTACTGGCCACCACCACATCAAAAAAATCTGGGCGCTGTACAAAGTGTGCGGTCAAGATGTCGATGTGGAATTTGTCCACGACGATGCCAGGATAGTTCTTAGCCATTTCAACCACGCGCTCATCCCAATAAGGCATGGTGATGGCAATGCCGTTAGATTTGGTGGCACTGGTCAGATGCTTTTTAGGACGCGTTTGCGCCAACTCAAATGCAAACTTCAAGACGCGGTCGACACCTATGCGTGACATGACTGTTTCTTGCATCACAATTTCGCGTTCTGTGCCGGGATACATGCGCCCGCCAATGCTGGAATACTCACCCTCAGTGTTTTCCCGCACGATGTACATGTCAATTTCACCCGGTTGGCGCGGGCTGCCATCACGACGCACCACGGGCGCAATGATGCCTGGCATCAGTCGCGCTGGGCGGAGGTTGATGTATTGGTCAAACTCGCGGCGGAACATGAGCAATGAGCCCCACAGAGAAATGTGATCTGGGATTTTTTCTGGCCAACCCACGGCACCAAAGTAGATGGCATCGTGGCCACCGATTTGGTCTTTCCAGTTATCGGGCAACATTTGCCCGTGTTTCTCGTAATAGTCCCAGCTGGAAAAGTCAAAGTGGTCAAACTTCAAGTCGATGCCAAACTTGCGAGCCGCCGCGTCCATGACGCGAATGCCTTCGGGCATGACTTCTTTGCCAATGCCGTCGCCGGCGATTACTGCAATTCGTTTTTGACTCATCTCTTACCTTTAAAAATCAATCGCTAATTAGGTTTCTATTCTAGGCGTGCGCACCACCAAGCTCACCCCCATGGCTGTCAAGGCAATCCCTGCCAGTGTCACCAAAGTGATGGGCTCATCAAACAACATCCAGGCCATCACCGCAGTGGTGGGCGGCACCAAATACAACAAACTGGTCACGGCTGCAGCGGCACCGCGTTGGATCAGCATGTAAAACAAAGAGCTGCCCCCCAAGGTCAACACCAACACAGCCCAAGCCATGGCACCTATCATTTCGTGATTCCACAAAGCAGGCTCTGACTCCATCCATGCAATCGGCCAGGTGATCAAAAAAGCGGCCATCAATTGCACGGCATTGGCGCTGCGCACATCACAGGGTTGCACAAATCGTTTTTGATACAGCGTGCCTGTGGTGATGGAGACCAAGGCCATGGTGATCATGGTCAAGCTCCACGGCGTCACCTCTATTCCGACCTCAAGCTTGCGTGACACAACCATGGCCAAGCCAACAAAACCCAGGGCTAATCCCAGCCACTGGCGCCGCGACACATGGCCCCCACGCGAAGACAACCAGACGGCAGTGAGCACGGGCTGCAAGCCCACAATCAGTGAAGTCAAGCCTGCCCCCATACCCACTTTGACAGCGGCCCACACCCCGCCCAAATAACCTGCGTGCATCAGCACACCTGTCACGGCCAAATGTCCCCATTGCGATCTACTCTGGGGCCATGGCACACGTGCCCATTGGACCCACACCACAAAACACGCGATCGAGAACACATAACGCCAAAGCAAAAAAGTAAACGGTGGCGAGTTGGGCATGCCGAATCGCGCCACAATGAAGCCCGTGCTCCACACCAACACAAACACCCAAGGCAGGGCTCGCAACCATGCTTGGTTTGGTGGGTTCGCCATTACTTGGCATGGTCCACAATGTCAGGCCACGCTTTTTGCAGGTAGTACACCATGGACCAAACCGTCAATACGCCCGCAATCCAAATCAACACGGTACCCCACAAAGCGGTGTCAATCACCCCCAAGAATTGGCCATCAAACAGCAAGAAGGGAATCGCCACCATCTGCATGGCGGTCTTGAGTTTGCCCAGCATATGAACGGCCACACTGCGTGAGGCGCCAATTTGTGCCATCCACTCACGCAAAGCTGAAATAGCAATTTCACGCCCAATGATGATCAGGGCCACCAACACATCCGCGCGTTGCAAATGCACCAAGATCAATAAGCTGGCACACACCAAAAACTTGTCGGCCACAGGATCTAAGAAAGCGCCAAATGCAGAGGTTTGATTCAGTTTTCGCGCCAAATAGCCATCCAACCAATCGGTCAGGGCGAACACCACAAACATCACCGTCGCCCACAAGTTACGCTGCGCCATATCGATCGGCAAATAGTACAAGCCCACGATCAAAGGAATGGCAACGATGCGCGTGAGCGTCATCAGCGTTGGGATAGTCCAGAGCAGGTGTTTATTCATAAATGATGTGTGAATGCCCATCGTGGGCCTGGGCCATCCAACTGGCCAAGGCCGCATCGCTGGGGAAAAATTTAGCTTGATCGCCCAACTGGACCTCGGCCGTGGCACCGTTTCGCAACAGCTTCAATCGTACGCCCATGCCGCGCACCAGTTCGCCTTGCTCGGTTTGCTCTACTTTGGCGGGGTGGTCGCGCAGCAATCGGGCGATGTTAGGCGAGGTGCCGTTGACTGTGACGCTGAGGTGTTTGCCAAACCGGCAGCGCGCCTGCTCCAAGCTCCAGACTTGGTTGATCACCAAGCGCATACCCCCTGAGAAGCGGTCGGGTTGCGCCTTGGCCATGATGACCACCAACTCGTCATCCTTCAACGTGTTGCGGTAAGTGTTGAGGGTGGCCTCGTCCGCGGTGGCTTCCATAACCGCAGATTTGTCGTCGAGCTTAAAAATAGCCAGCTTGCCGCGCTGACCATTGATGACACGCATATCGCTGACGATGCCCGAGAGCAATTGCGGCTCGCGCGAATCCATCAAGTCGTCGATGCGGGTGCGGACAAAGCGGCGAATCTCACGCTCGACTTCGTCAAATAAATGACCCGATAAATAAAAGCCCAACGCCACTTTTTCGTGCGTGAGGCGCTCTTTCACACCCCAGGGCAGCATCTCCACATATTCGGGCTCTTGCGTGCTGGAGCCGTGGGCATCATCGCCCATCATGTCAAACAAACCACCTTGGTTCGCATTGGCCTCGCTGGCAGACGCAAAGTCAAAAGCGCGGTCCACACTGGCGAGCAACTCTGCACGGTTGAGATGCAAATTATCAAACGCGCCCGCTTTGACCAAGGCCTCCACGGTGCGCTTGTTTAAGCGACTGCGGTCGACGCGACGGCAAAAATCAAACAAGCTGGTGAATGGCCCCTCTTCACGTGCAGCCACCACGGCTTCAATCGCTTGTTGGCCAGAGCCTTTGATAGCCCCCAAGCCGTAGCGAATGACCTTGTCCGAAATTGGCTCGAAGCGGTAGAAGCCGCGGTTCACATCGGGCGCTTCAAACGTCAGGCCCATCTTGTGCGCGTCTTCAAACAAGACCTTGAGTTTGTCGGTGTTGTCCATCTCCACCGTCATGTTGGCGCAGAAGAATTCAGCCGTGTAATGCACCTTCAGCCAGCCCGTGTGATAGGCCAGCAGCGAGTAAGCCGCTGCGTGCGACTTGTTAAAGCCATAGCCCGCAAACTTCTCCATCAAGTCAAAAATCTCGTCAGCTTTGTCTTGGGTGATGTTGTTTTTGGCCGCTCCCGCGCGAAAGATTTCGCGGTGCTCCGCCATCTCTTCGGGCTTCTTTTTTCCCATCGCACGACGCAGCATGTCAGCGCCGCCCAGCGAGTAGCCGCCCAAAATCTGCGCGGTTTGCATCACCTGCTCTTGGTAGACCATGATGCCGTAAGTCTCGGACAGCATCTGCGCCACCAAGGGATGCGGGTAGGCAATCTCTTCACGGCCATGCTTACGCGCCACAAAACTTGGAATCAGGTCCATCGGGCCAGGACGGTACAACGCGTTGAGCGCAATCAAGTCTTCCAAACGCGTGGGGCGCGCATCGCGCAGCATGCCCTGCATGCCACGGCTTTCAAACTGGAACACGGCCTCGGTCTTACCGTCTTGAAAGAGTTCATAGGTGCGCTTGTCATCCAACGGGATGTTTTCAAACGCAAATTTCTCTTGGCCTTGATGACGCTGCCGGATGAACTCGCGCGCGATCTCCAAAATGGTGAGGGTGGCCAAACCCAAAAAGTCGAACTTCACCAAGCCTGCGGCTTCCACGTCGTCTTTGTCAAACTGGCTCACCGCTGACTCACTGCCGGGCTGTTGGTAGAGGGGGCAAAAGTCGGTCAACTTGCCTGGGGCAATCAACACCCCACCCGCGTGCATGCCCACGTTGCGCGTCATACCTTCGAGCTTTTGCGCCAGCTCCAACAATGTTTTGACCTCATCTTCTTTGGCCAAACGCTCGGCCAAGATGGGCTCCACCTCAATCGCGCCAGCAATGGTGATGTGCTGACCGGGCTTATTTGGAATCAAGCCGCTGATGCCTTTGCAAAAGGTGTAGCTCATGTCGAGTACACGGCCCACATCACCAATGGCCGCCCGCGCTGCCATGGTGCCAAAGGTCGCAATTTGCGACACAGCGTCGCGGCCGTATTTGTCTTTCACATAGTCAATCACGCGGTCGCGATTGGTTTGGCAAAAATCAATGTCAAAGTCGGGCATCGATACCCGCTCTGGGTTCAAGAAGCGCTCGAACAGCAAGTTGTATTGCAGGGGATCAAGGTCAGTAATCTTCAAGGCGTAAGCCACGAGGGAACCCGCACCCGAACCGCGCCCTGGCCCCACCGGGCAACCATTGGCTTTGGCCCACTGAATGAAGTCTCCCACGATCAAGAAATAGCCAGGAAAGCCCATGTTCAAAATCGTGGTCAGCTCAAACTCCAAACGCTCGACATAACGTGGGCGCTCTGCATCGCGTTTGGCTTGCACAGGGTACAGGTGCGCCAAGCGTTCTTCCAGACCTTCGTGCGCGACGTGACGGAAATAGTCTTCCACCGACATCACGACCCCCTTCACAGGCGGGATAGGAAAGTTGGGCAACTGCGGTTTACCCAACACCAAAGTCAAGTTACACCGCTTGGCAATTTCAGCTGTATTGGCAATCGCGCTGGGTACATCGGCAAAGAGCGCACACATTTGGGACGTCGATTTGAAATACTGCTCACGGGTGAACTTGCGCACACGACGCGGATTGCCCAAGATTTCACCTTCGGCAATACACACACGCGCTTCGTGCGCTTCGTAGTCGTCGGGCTGGGTGAACTGCACGGGGTGCGTGGCCACCACAGGCAAGCTCAAGCGTGCCGCCAACTGGACCGCGGCAGACACATGAATTTCGTCATCCGCACGACCCGCGCGTTGCAACTCTATGTAAAACCGATGCGGAAAAATACCCGCTAGCAGCAACGCGACTTCACCCGCACGCGTAGTGTCGCCCTGCACCAAAGCTTGACCCACCACCCCCGCTTGAGCGCCTGACAAGGCAATCAGGCCTTGCGACAACGCTTGCAACCACTCCAGCTTGATCACCGCCACGGCTTTGTGCACGTTTTGCGTCCACCCTCGGCTGATGAGTTCACACAAGTTCAAGTAGCCCTGATGGTTTTGCACCAAGAGCACCATGCGCGAGGTCTGGGCTGCGTCTTGGGTCAGACTTTCTAGGTAGATCTCGGCACCGATCACGGGCTTGACGCCCTGGCCACGCGTTTCTTTGTAAAACTTGATGGCCCCGTACAAGTTGTTAATGTCGGTGATGGCCAGCGCGGGTTGATGGTCGCAGGCCGCTGCTTTCACTACCTCATCGATGCGGTTGGTCCCGTCGACGACAGAAAATTCGGAGTGAAGGCGCAGGTGAACAAACATGCTTGAGATTGTAGGGACAGCCCGTTACTTAGAATCACCGCGTGAACCAAATTCTGAATATTTCTTGTTATAAATTTGTCGCCCTGCCCGACGCCCAAGACCTGCGCCAACCCTGCTTAGACAACGCCTTGGCACGCCACCTCAAAGGGACGATTCTGATAGCAGAAGAAGGCATTAATTTCTTCTTGGCGGGCCGTGCCGACGATGTACACGGATTTGTCGATTGGCTGCGCGCAGACCCGCGCTTGGCTGACCTCGCACCCAAAGAAAGTTGGTCGGACTCGCAGCCGTTTCGCAAAATGCTGGTGAAGGTGAAAAACGAAATCATCCGCATGAACCATCCCAGCATTCGTCCTGCGCAGGGCCGTGCCCCAGCGGTGACCCCCGAAACCGCTAAGCGCTGGCTGGATCTCGGCCACGACGACGAAGGCCGACCCGTGGTCATGCTGGACACGCGCAATCAGTTCGAGGTGGATGCGGGCACGTTCAACAACACCCTCCACTGGGGCATCAACAAGTTCACAGAATTTCCTACAGCGTTACAGACCCACCTGGCGGAGTTGCAAGACAAAACGGTCATCAGCTTTTGTACGGGTGGCATTCGTTGCGAAAAGGCGGCCATCTACATGCGCAACGCCGGCCTGCCTCATGTCTACCAGCTCGACGGGGGCATCCTCAAATACTTTGAAGAAGTCGGCAACCACCACTACCAAGGTGGCTGCTTTGTATTTGACGAACGCCGCGCCGTGGATGCTGACCTGAGTGCCACGGGTCTCAATCCCGATGGCACCCTGGCCCTTAATCCTCCAACAGCGCCAACACCTCAGACTTGAACTCGCGGCTGTACAAAATGCCTGCCACCAGCAGCGTGGCCAAGGCAAACAGCGTGGGCGAAAAAAACCAACCCATCGCGGCAAACGAAAAATAGTAAGCACGCAAGCCGCCGTTGAAGGTTTCGGCGGCCAAGCTGGTCATGGCGGCGGCGCGGTCGGCATATCGGTGACGCGTGGTGTCTTGTGCGCTTTGAAAACTTTCTGCTGGCGGCATGGCCCCAATGAGCAAAGCCACAAACGTGTACTGACGCATCGACCATGAGAAGCGAAAAAACGCGTAAACAAAGATCACCACCAACACCAGAATTTTGAATTCAAACACAAGAATAGGCGTTTGCTCGGCAAATGGAATTTCGCGCACCAACTCGGCCGCTTTGTCGGTGGTGCCAAGCAAAGCAAACAAACCACCCAAAATCAAAATCGTGGTGGAGCAAAAAAAAGCTGGCGTGGCCGACAAAGTCTGCGTGATGATGCCGTCCAACATGCGGGGATCCCGCGCGGTGGTTTGCAGCATCCACTGGTGGCGGTAGCGGTTGGTCATGGCCAAGATGGAATGTTTACCGTCACTCGAATGCTTGGCAAACCAGGTGTAGCTCACCCACACCAACAGAAAAAAACCGAGGGCAGCCCAATCGGACCAGGGCAGTATTTGGAGGATTTTCATGGCTTGATGCTACCCAAAGAAAAAGGGCAGCTCTGGCGAACTGCCCTTTTATCTCGCCCCCCGCATGGGGTGGGCATGACAAGCTTAGGCGTGCAACTTAGCAGCCATGGCAGCGACGCGCTCGCCGTAGGCTTTGGCCGTATCCAAGTCGCCTTGAGGAATATCAGCCGCTGGGCTGGTGGGGCCGACTTGGGCCATCACACCAGAGTTGGAACCAATGCGGTTGATAGTGCCGTCATTCATGGCCGGCTGGCCCACCCACACCATGCCTTGCTGCATGGCCAAGGTGATGAAGTATTGGATGGTCGACAGTTTGTCGCCGCTGGGGCTGGCGGAGATGGTGAAGCCACCAGCCACTTTGTCTTTCCAAGCGCTGCCAAACCATTGCTTGGACGTGGCGTCTGCAAACTTCTTGAACTGCCACGAAACCATGCCCATGTAGGTAGGTGAACCAAAGATGATGGCATCAGCCGCGTTGAGGGTTTCCCACTCGGCATCGGTGATGTTGCCGTCTGCGTCGATGGCGACGATGGTGGCTTTCGCGCCTTCGGCCACGAATTGGGCTACGCGTTGGGTGTGGCCGTAGCCTGAGTGGTAAACGACGACGGTTTGTGTCATGGCGTGTGTTCCTAAATACGATTAATAAAGAAGTTGAAAAATGGGACGAATTATTGAGCTTCTTTTTTAGCGTCGAGGCTCCAAGCGCCAGCGCCCGAAGACACCAACAACAACAAGCCACCAATCACGCCGACGTTCTTGAAGAACAAAAGCTGTTGCATGAAGGCTTGCTCAGGCGCAGCGGCCCAAAACGCGTGGAAGAAGACCGAAGCAACGATTGTGAACACCGCCAACACCGCCGCAGCAATGCGAGTTTGAAATCCCACGATCAAAGCAACCGAACCCAAAATTTCCACAGCAATCGCAGCAGCAGCTGCCACTGAGGCAAACGGCAACCCGGCAGAACCGATGTAACCCACGGTGCCTTCAAAGCCAGACAGTTTTGACAAGCCTGCTGGCAAAAAGAGAGCAGCCAGCAATATGCGGCCCATGAGGTTGAGTGCGTTGTTCATTTAGTTGTCCTTAAGTTGAGGGGGGAGTAAAAAATTAAGCAGCCAAGTCAAACACCAACACCTCGGCATCTTGGCCGTGGGTCAATGCAACCGTGGTTTCGTTGTCTAGCAATGCGGCGTCGCCCGTTGCCAATGCCTGGCCATTGACTTGCAAGGCACCACGAATGAGGTGCACATAGGCTTTACGACCTTGGGCAATTGTCAATGTCGCGGCCTCTTCGCCGTCAAACAGGCCTGCATACAAGGCAGCGTCGGCGTGCAATGTAACAACACCGTCTTCGGGCGCGGCAATGCGGCTCAGTGCGCCGCGCTTGGACACTGGCGGCACTGTTTTTTGTTCATAGCTGGCAGGAATACCGCGCACATTGGGCTCAATCCAAATCTGGAAGAAGTGCGTCGTCTCGTCTGGCGCGTGGTTGAACTCGCTGTGCTGCACGCCATTGCCTGCGCTCATGCGTTGCACGTCGCCAGGCGGAATGCCCTCCACGTTGCCCATGTTGTCTTTGTGGGCCAAGTTACCGCTCAACACATAGCTGATGATTTCCATGTCGCGGTGGCCGTGCGTACCAAAGCCCGTGCCCGGCGCAATGCGGTCTTCGTTGATGACGCGCAAATTACCCCAGCCCATAAATTCGGGATCGTGGTAACTGGCAAACGAAAAGCTGTGAAACGACTTGAGCCAGCCATGATCGGCATAGCCTCGGTCTTGGGATTTACGAAGGGTCAACATCGGGTGTTCTCCTGTTTTGTTCCAGAACTGAACTTTAGGGGCTGGCCTCGCTTTTGCCATGCATCGCATTTGATGGCATCATTCAAATTATTTGAACGATAAAAGCCCGATTGCATGACTTCTCCCCGTGATGTCCTTACCCCCGACTCGCTGTCCATGCTCCACGCCATCGAGAAAGCAGGCAGCTTTGCCGCTGCCGCGCGCGCCCTTGGGTTGGTGCCCAGCGCCCTCACCTACCGCGTGCGGCAGATGGAAGACGCGCTCGACGTGCTGCTGTTTGACCGCAGCTCCCGGCGGGCCTTGCTTACCGCGGCTGGGCAAGAGTTGCTGCGCGAAGGCGATCGACTGCTGGCCGATATGGATGCCATTGCCAACCGCGTCAAGCGCGTGGCCACGGGTTGGGAGAGCCAGTTCACCATTGCGGTGGACGGCATCATCGACCGCACCACGGTCATGGAACTGCTGTCTCTTATACACATCTGACGCTGCCG
>JAVLFR010000116.1:0-16676 GCA_046052785.1 Limnohabitans sp.
ACCGAGATCTACACTTATGCGATCGTCGGCAGCGTCAGATGTGTATAAGAGACAGCGCGACCAGTGTGCATGCGCATGCCATAGGAGGCCGCCTGTGCCGCCCGCATGAATAAAGTCGCGAATAAAGCCCATGACGCTGTGAGTGAAGGTATGAAATGACTATACCGCGCTTAGAAGCTGGCACGTGCCTTGCATAACAGCTACAGATAGGCACGTTCGGTGTCAAAAAACCGTCATTGCGCACAGGAAAACATCATGCAAAGTTTCGATTGGGGTCAATTCATCGCCAGCACCTTCAGCGTGTTGTTGTTGCTCGGCGGCGCTTTGTGGTGGGTCAAGCGCAACCGTGGTTTTGCTGCAAGCGGTGCCGAAGAAAAACGCATTCAGGTGATCGAGGCCTTGCCCTTGAGCTTGAAGCACAAAATGGTGTTGATTCAAGTGGACAACCAAATGGTCTTGGCCAGCGTCAGCCCTGCTGAGGTGAAAACCCTGCATGCGTGGACGCAGGAGGCGCACCATGCTGCGTAAGCCCATCACCAAAAAGATTCTTTACGTCATCTTGGCGGTGCTGCTGATTGCCTTGGCAGCATTGCCCATGGTCTCGCATGCCCAAGGCATCCCATTGGTCAACGTGACGGGTTCGGGCAAGAGCGGCCAGCAATACAGCATGAGCCTGCAATTGCTGGGCTTGATGACCACGCTCACGCTGTTGCCATCGATGTTGCTGATGATGACGTCTTTCGTGCGCATCATCATTGTGCTGTCCATCTTGCGTCAAGCGATCGGCACGGCCCAAACGCCCCCCAACACCGTGTTGGTGGGTTTGGCTTTGTTTCTTACCTTCTTCATCATGTCGCCCGTCTTTGAGACGGTCGACAAAGAAGCCATCGGGCCCTACATGAACGGCAACCTGGACTTTGACAAAGCCTTGATCAAAGCCGAAGTGCCTGTGCGCGATTTCATGACCAAGCAAACCCGTGAAGACGACATTGCCATGTTCATGCAAATTGCCAACCGCCGCGAGTTGCAAGACGCGACCCAAGTGCCTTTCACCACCTTGATGCCAGCTTTTATCACCTCAGAAATCAAAAGCGCGTTCACGATTGGATTTTTGATTTACATCCCCTTCGTGGTGATTGATTTGATTGTGGCCAGCGTGCTGATGTCCATGGGCATGATGATGTTGTCGCCCATGATTATTTCGATGCCCATCAAGATCATGCTGTTTGTGCTGATTGATGGGTGGACGTTGTTGATGGCCTCCTTGGCCAATAGTTTTGTTTTTTAAGGGGTACCACATGGATAGCGCAGCCGTTGTAGATTTGGCCCGACAAGCCCTGTGGATGACGATGATCATCTCGGGCCCCTTGTTGGCCGCAGGTTTGATCGTCGGTTTGGTGGTGGGTATTTTTCAAGCCGCCACGTCCATCAACGAACAAACTTTGAGTTTCATTCCCAAAATTTTGGTGATGGGTTTGACCATGTCACTCGCGGGCGGGTGGATGATTAACACCATGGTGGACTACACCAAGAGTATTTTCACCCGCATACCCAGCTTGTTCATGTAAGGCTGCTTGACGCCATGAACGCCTCGCTCATCGACATTCTTGACAAGTTTTTGGTCGTCATCTGGCCGATGTTGCGCTTGTCGGCGTTCTTGGCGTTCACGTCTATTTTTTCGATTCGCGCGGTCAACATGCGCATTCGCTTGTCGTTGGGATTTGCGTTGGCATTTTTTGTGTCGCAACAAATTGAAATTCCCAAGATCGACCCCGTCACGGCGGATGGTTTGATGGAGATCTTTCGACAAATTTTGATTGGCCTGACCATGGGCTTGGTGTTCCAAGTGGCCTCGGCGGCTTTGGTGGTGGCGGGTCAAGCGATTTCTGGCTCCATGGGCTTGTCCATGGCCAATATGGTCGACCCCAATATGGGCAGTGTGCCCGTGCTGTCGCAGTTCTTCAACATCATGGGTACTTTGGTGTTTTTAGGCATGGGCGGCCATTTGATTGTGTTTGGCTTGGTGATGGAGTCGTTCAAGTTGATTCCGATTGGTCAGCCTTTTTTCAGCCAAGATATGTTGGGCAAGATGATCAACTGGAGTGCCATGATGTTTTTGGGCGCTTTGTTGATCGCTTTGCCTGTGATGATGACCTTGCTCTTCATCAACGTCGGCTTAGGCTTTGTGGCCCGCGCTGCACCCAGTTTGAATATTTTTACCGTGGGCTTTCCTGCGTTGATCTTGATGGGTTTCGTTGTCATGATTTTCTCCATGGGCAACAACGTGGCCCGCATTGATTGGGTATGGACGCAGGCTTTCCTGATGCTGCGTTCGTTCTTGGGGGGCTGACATGGCAGAAGAAACCGGCCAAGATAAAACCGAAGAACCGACGGCGCAGAGAATTAAAAAAGCCCGTGAAGACGGGCAAATTGCGCGCTCTCAAGAATTGGCCCCCGCGGCCATGATGGTGATTGCCACCGTGTTTTTCAGCATGATGGGTCAGCACATCTTCAGCAGCATGAGCAGCTTGTTCAAGCAGCAAATGCAGTTTGACCGCCGCATCACGGACAAAGCCGAGTTGTTGCCCGCAATTTTCGGCAGCTCGATGGTGGATGGCTTTTTGATTGTGTTGCCGTTGATGGCTATTTTGTATGTCATTGCGATTTTGTCGACCACCTTGGCAGGCGGATTGATCTTCTCGCCCAAGATGGTCATGCCCAAATTCAGCAAACTCAACCCGATGACGGGTTTGGCGCGCATGTTTGGCAAAGACGCGCTGATCAACCTCGGCAAAGCGCTGATTAAATTTTGTCTAGTCGGCGCCATTTTGTTGGTGTCGGTGATGAACAACTTGGACGATCTGACGCACATCTCTCAGATGGATTTGAATGTGGCCATGAAGGTGGCAGGCACCATCATTGTGGATTCTTGTATTTGGTTGAGCTTGGGCTTGGTGTTGGTGGCTTTGGTCGACGTGCCGTTGCAGCGTTATCAGCTGAATGAAAAGCTGAAGATGACCAAGCAAGAGGTGAAAGACGAGATGAAAAACTCGGAAGGTAACCCTGAGGTCAAAGGCCAAATTCGACGCCGTCAACAAGAAATCTTGAACAACAAGATGATGAGCAAAGTCAAAGATGCAGACGTGGTCATCACCAACCCCACGCACTTTGCGGTGGCTTTGTCTTACGACCCCATGGGTGATGGCGCGCCGCTGTTGGTGGCCAAGGGCGAAGATGGTTTGGCCGCCCGTATTCGAGAGGAAGCACTCGAGCACAAGGTTTATCTATTTGAGGCGCCTTTGCTGGCCCGCGCTTTATACTTCACGACGAAGCTGGATCACCCGATTCCAGAGGCGCTGTACCACGCGGTGGCGCAAGTCATTGCTTATGTGTTTAGCCTGAACCAGTCTTATGGCCGTGGCCAGGACGTGATCAAACCATCGCCAACCATTCCCGACGAATTCAAGTTCGACTCGAATGGTGACTTGATGAACTCTTAAGACCGAAGTTTGAGCCCGCATGACTGACATTTACCAAAGCCCCGGTGACCGGTTGCGATTTGAAATACTCCTGAAGTCTTTGACCGAAGGCAGTATCAATCTCGCCGTGTTGAGTGACCACGACAGGGTGCTGGACGACTATGGCAACTTGTTTGAGGAGCGCTTGCGTGCCAAGGGTGAGACCCATATTGAGTGGTGTAACTCAACCAATTCCGAGCACTTGGTGCAAAAGTTCAATGAAATCCTGTCCGAAATCACGCTTGACCAAGCGCTTGAAAAGGACAAAAAACATGCGCCCCGCCGTTTCTTGTTGTTTCGTGACTCCATATTGATGCAAGACTTCGAGCTGCAATTGCTGGCTCGTTTGGTCAATGGCTTTCCAGCGGGCAATATCAGCATCATCTTGCTCATCAACCGTGCGGGCAATTACCAAAGCAAAGTCGATGCGTTTGGCAAAAACTTGCTCAAATGGGAAGTTGAAACCGAGGCGGGTGAGGCCAAACAAAAACTCACAGATTGGGTGGCCACTGAGCCCGAGCCGACACCTGCCCCTATCGAGCCGACGTTTTCTTCTGGCCCACCGACGCTGCATGAAGAAGCGGTGTCTGCTGCCAAGCTCCTCAACCTGCCCACCAAAACCGCATGGCGCGTGCCTGGATTTGGCAAGAAGGAAGAACCCAAGTTCGATCCAGAACCTTTGTCACCCTTTGCGCATTTGCCCATGGCCGCGCCCCCATCTGCCGCGGCGACCACACCCGCCGTGGCGGGAGAAGCGTCGGCCCAGGTGCCCGGTGTGCCAGATGTGTCGCGCGAGCCTGATTGGCGGGCGCCTGCCGTGGCGAGCGCCCCAAGCCCAGGAGATTCGGAAGCGTTCACGCGCCCGCCTCGCCGATCCATCGCGGGTTGGGTGTTGTTGGTGGTGCTGATGTCCATGGCCGCTTTGGGTGTGATGTACAAGGATTGGATGATTCAAGAGGCAGAGCTCTTGAAAAAGTATTTATTGCGCGGCACGCCTGCCGTGCCTGCGCCGCATGAGGCTGCCAGCGCCGCTGCCGCTGCCTCAGCGGCCAGTGCCGAGGCCTTGATCGCCGCTGAGCGGGCGGCCTCCGAGGCGGTTGCAGCACAGCGCGTGGGGAGCCCACCTGAAGGGCTGTCGTCAGCACCCAGCGTGCCTGCTGTCACGGCGGTAGCCGTGGCGTCTGAGGCTGTGGCTGCGCCTGCAGAGGTCAATTCTGAAGCCAGTTCTGATGAGGCTTGGGTCAAACAACTGCCTCCAAATGGTTATGTGGTGCAGTTGGCGGCGATGGACACACAAGACGACATGCGCAGTTTCCAGCGCAGCAATGCCGCCTATGCCAAGGCGCGCATCATGCGCGCGCGTCAAAAAGATTCGGGGAAGCGTTATTACATTTTGGTCGCCGGCCCTTTTGAAACCAAAGCTCAAGCCGATGCTTTCATGCAGTCCAACCCTTTGTTGAACAAAGGATGGTTACGCAGCACGAAATCCATGACCGCCCAATTCATCAAGCCTTAATGCGCAAGCAAACAACACGTTCATGAGCCAAGAACACGACCCCTCATCGCCTGAAGGTGTGCCAATCACAGCTGGCATTCACCCAGAGCCCCCGCCATTTGAGGCTGGTTTTCAGCCCGAGACCTTGCCCAAAATCTCTATGCCCGACTTGCCGCCAGACGCCCTGGGGCTGAGTGCGGAGGCTTTGGCCAATGTGCCGACGCTGACTGAGTTGGTCGAGGAAGCGCCTGAACAAGCAACGCTTGATGGCCCAGAGCCCGAGCCTGTGGGCACCGAGTCCTTGGACCCCGAGCCCGTGGCTACTGCGCCCGATGACACAGAGTTGGCGCCTGAACCTATTCAAGAGACGCCACCTCAAGCCGATACATGGGTTGAAACGCTACATGTACGCATGGGCAAGCTCAGCGGCGACATCGATGTTCTCAACGCGCGACTGGATCGGCTTGAGGAACGCAATAAGACAAAGGTTTAAACATGGCTGACGAAGAAAAAACGACAGAAGAGGCGGTTGCGCCAGAAGAAGCCATCGTGGATGTCGAGGCGACGGCTGATCGCCTGACAGAAATCGCGTCTCAATCGCTCGACACCAATGAGGTGGCGCGTCAAATTGAAGAGCTCACGTCAGTGGTGCTTGATTCGGCTGAAGTCTCCACACGTTCTGCTTCTATCGCAGCGGACGTGAGCGCCACCATGCGCGCAGTGGTGTCGAAAATTCAAGAGAACAACCGCCGCAATGTGATGCACTCACGCATCATGTTGGGGGCTTTTTGTACCTGCTTGTTGATTGCTATGGCCATCTTCTTTGCCATCACCATGAAGATGAGCAAGTCCATCAAAGAGCTCGACACCATGGTGTACGCCATGGCTAAACGCGTGATTGAGGTTGATGCCAGCTTGACAGCGATTGGCAAGACCAATTCTGACTTCTCTGAAATCACCGAAAAACAAGAGGAAGTCATCACCACCCAAACCCAAGTGGCCAAACGCTTGGAAGAGATCGGCAAGAGCATGGCGGCCATGCCCGCCGTGGTGGCCACGGAAGCCAACAAGTCCAGCGACTTGAAGTTCAAAGACATGCAAAAGCAACTCAGCGCCCTTGAAGGCAAGTTGCAATCGTTTGACGGCAAATTGCAAACCGTGGCTGAAAAAGCCGCGGCGCGTGTGCAGCCGCCAGCGCCGCCTGTGCCACAAGGCCCGAGTACGCAAGTGCTGTTGATGGAAATTCAAAAAATCAAAGCGGATGTGAATGCGGCCATGCAAGTGCGTGAGCGGTCTCAAACAGCGGCTGAAACAGCTGCGATCAAGAGTCTTGAAAAGTCCATTGACAAAGCCACCTTGGCAGCGAGCGAAGCGCAAAAGGCCGCTGACAAAGCCGCGCAGTCTGCAAAGTCAGCGGAATCGTCTGAGAAGGCTTCGGCGGCTGAGCGTTTGTCGCAGCAAAAAGCGGCGGCTGAGAGAGCCGTGGCCCTGCGCATGCAAAGTGAGAAACAGGAAAAATCAGCCGATCAAATTGCTGCAGAACGCTTGGCAGCAGAAAAAGCGGCAGCTGCGCGTGCGGCTAAAGCCGCGGCAGAAAAAGCAGCCTCTGACAAGGCCGCAGCAGAAAAAGCAGCGGCAGAAAAAGCCGTGGCGGCCGAGAGGGCGCGCGCTGCAGCTGCGGCGGCAGCCAATGTGCCGCCTGTCGTGCGTGAAAAACCCATCCAATACCCTCGCGCACCAGATTGATGGCGAGCGGGTGAACCCAGTCAGGCGGCCTTCAAGCCGCCTGGGTCATTGGGGCAAAGCTTTTGGCGTGAGTCAGTGGCCAGTCGCTGAACACGGGGGGGAGGTGGGCGACATCGCCGCTCAGCAAGGCACCTGTGTCCAAGGTGTCGACCAAGTCGGACAAATGCAATGTTTGGGTTTCGCTGACGCGACGCATGAAATGGCGCGGCGTGAAGTCATGGGGTGTTTGCAGGCCAGAGGCTTCCATCAATTCTTGCAAGGCTTCGAGCGTGTGGGTGTGAAAGTTGTGCACGCGCTCAGCTTTGCTGGGCACGACCAGCGCCATTTGACGGGTGGGGTCTTGGGTGGTGACACCGGTGGGGCAGTTGCCGCTGTGGCAGGTTTGGGCTTGGATGCAGCCCAGGGCAAACATAAAGCCGCGGGCGCTGTTGCACCAATCGGCGCCCAAGGCCAAGGCCCGCGCCATGTCGAAGGCACTCACAATTTTGCCGCTGGCACCAATACGAATCGACTCACGCAAGCCTGCGCCCACCAAGGTGTTGTGCACCAAGCGCAAGGCTTCTTGCAAGGGCATGCCCATGTGGTCTGAGAATTCGAGTGGGGCTGCGCCCGTGCCGCCCTCCGACCCATCGACCACGATGAAGTCGGGTTGAATGCCTGTTTCAAGCATGGCTTTGACGATGGCAAACCATTCCCAAGGGTGACCAATGCACAGCTTGAAACCCACTGGCTTGCCTTGGCTCAATTCCCGCAGTTGTTGGATGAAAGCCATCATTTCCAGGGGGGTTGAAAAACTGCTGTGTGAAGCGGGCGACACACAGTCTTGCCCAACCTTCACGCCGCGAGCTTCTGCAATTTCTTCGGTCACTTTGGGGCCAGGCAGCACGCCACCGTGACCAGGCTTGGCGCCTTGGCTGAGCTTGATTTCGACCATCTTGACTTGGGGCGAGCGCACGTTTTCGACAAACCGCTCGGGGCTGAAGTGGCCGTTGGCGTCGCGGCAGCCAAAGTAGCCCGAGCCGATTTCCCAAATCAAATCACCCCCATGCAGACGGTGGTGACGCGAGATAGAGCCTTCGCCTGTGTCATGTATGAAGCCGCCCATTTTGGCGCCCAAGTTCAAGGCCTGAATGGCGTTGGCACTGAGTGCGCCAAAGCTCATGGCCGACACATTGAACAGGCTGATGTCGTAGGGCTGTGTGCAGGCCTTGCCGCCCACCTTCACGCGAAAATCATGGCCCGCTAATTTGCTTGGCACGATCGAGTGGTTGATCCACTCATAGCCAATGGCGCGCACATCGAGTTGCGTGCCAAACGGACGTTTGTCTGTGTCGCCCTTGGCGCGTGAGTACACCAAGCTGCGCTGGGCGCGCGAGAAGGGCGCAGCTTCTGTTTCAGACTCTAAGAAGTACTGTCGAATTTCAGGTCGTATGTATTCCATCATGAAGCGCAAGTGCCCAATCACTGGGTAGTTGCGCAAAATGGAATGGTGAGACTGCCTGAGGTCGCGCAAGCCTATCAGGGTCAAAATCAAAAAGACCGTGGGCCACCAACCACTCAGGCCCATCACGCCCGAGCCTAACAATGAAAAAACCAATAAGACCACCGAACCGATGAACACTGTGTAGCGCACCGGATAAATCTGATTGAGTTTGTCCAGCATACAAGGCGCTCCTTCGCGTTAGGTGTTTATCGTCTGTTCGACAGTTTGGCTGACAGTTTGGTTTGCGCCAAGGCCGAAACTTCGGCGCGCAAGCGGGCAGAAGACAGTTGCTGATCGGCGGCATGTTGGACTTCTGTCAGGTGCAACAAGATTGTGCTGCGCAGCACCACCAGTTCTTGGTCGAGCTTTTGCAAACGTTCTTGCAGTTGGCGCTGCAGGGCCATTCTCTCGGTCAGCAAATTGACCTCGGCCGCAATGGTGCGCCAAGTTTGTGTCAATTCATCGCTAGGCGGCACGCGAAGCTGCTCAAACAGTTCATGGATGAGTGGGTCAAACATGGGCGACGCGTGATCAGCGCCGCTGTCAAACGTTTCTGTCAGCGTCGGCACGTTATCAGGCACAACTTGTCTTGGAGGTGCAGGCGTGTGTGCTTGCTGAGCTGCCGCGGGCGGCGGTTGGGTGTGGGATTGCAAAATCGCATTGACTTGCCCCCACCCATCTTCAGGCGTGTATTGCTTGAGTCCTTTGAAGGACAAAAATTGCGGTTCGGAGCTCATTTACTCATCACACCCATGGACATGCGCTTGAGAAACTGAGGAATCCCCATGGCGGCAATTTGAGTGTTCTGGGGAGCGCTCGCGGGTGCGGCTGTTTTGTTGAGCGCTTCATCGGGACGCACTTTATGCAGACGGTGACGGCCCAAAATGGAGTACTGGCTGGAGAGGGTGGCTGTGTTGCCCAGCAAGCTGTGGCGTTGCAGGCCTGCTGTCGCTGCGTTGTTTCCAACCGATGTGCGCGCTGGCATGTTGATGCGTGAATTGTTGGTTTGACGCATACCTTGGGCAGATTCGCGCATTTCCCGCGCGGCAAAAACGGCCTTGCCAAATTCGTTGAACGACAAACCGCAGGCATCTGGCAAGTCCATCAAGTAGCCCCGCTCGAACATTTCGCGCGCCGATTGGGCTTCGAGCACTGGCGGCGCGAGCATGAAGCTGACGGGGAAACGCTGTTTGGAGAACACATCGCTTTGCAATTGCTGGGGTTGCACACGGGTGGGGCAGACCAACAAAGTAGGTGGGGTGTGGATGGCTGAGTCAAACACCCAGCGGTGACGGCTCAAAAAGCCCGCTGTGGCGGTCAGTTCAATTTCCGACACCGAGGTGGGCACGATGACCAGGTCGTATTCAAACATCAACTCGCCGGCAATGGAATCGGTCCAAGTCAGGTCACAAATCACCACTTGGGTGCTGCTTGCGGCGCGGCGCAGGTGCAGGCGGGCATCCAAGATCGGGCGGTTGCCGCCTTGGTCCAAGGGCAAGACGTGGTGCTGGACCACGATGCCGATATTGGGGGCGCGTGTCAGCCAGGTGCTGGAAGAGCCGTGGGTGTCAAAGTCAATCAGGGTGACGGATTGACCTTGGCGGCGAAAATAAGCGGCCAAGTTGGCTGACACTGTGCTTTTTCCGACACCACCTTTTTGACTGGTGACCAAAATTTTGAATGTTGACATTGCCATATCCTCCGAGCTGATCTAGCAGCACTTGTTATCAAACGCCCCGAAATTACTGGCGGGGAATGGAATTTACCCGCGTACAAGGCCAGAAGCAACCGATCGCAGACGGGCGCGCATGGGGCTTGTGAGCCTGTTTTTGAGTAATCTGAAACCTTTAGTAAGCATTAGAATTGTTAAAAGAATTAAATTTAAGAAAATTACCTATGTTGTTGATTTATAAAAGAATTTAACAAAGTGTCAAAAAAAACAACACTTTTGCCAATTGGGGCGTCCGTTAAAATGAAATATCAACATTTACAAATTAAAAAACCATGTCCAAACATCGCCTTGCTCTCGTGTCTTTTCTTTCTTTGGCATTGCTCGGGGCATGTAGCAGCACCAAGCTGGACACCACGGCCAGTGTGACTGACGCGACCGTTTCGCCCAGGGCTGCGTCTGCTGTGGCTGCTGTGGTGGCCGATCACTTGAACCCCAACAGCGCGATTTCTAAAGAGCGCAGCGTTTACTTTGACTTTGACCAGTTCGACATCAAGGCTGATCAAGCGGGCGTGGTCGAGCGCCAAGGCAAGTACTTAGGTGCGAACAATGCCTTGAAAGTGCGGGTGGAAGGCAATGCCGACGAGCGCGGTGGCCGTGAGTACAACTTGGCTTTGGGCCAAAAGCGTGCCGAAGTTGTGGTGCGTGGTTTGAAGGCCTATGGCATGAAAGACACACAAGCTGAGCCCGTGAGTTTTGGCAGTGAAAAGCCAAAATCCGAAGGCCATGACGAAGCGGCTTGGGCACAAAACCGCCGTGCGGATGTGGCTTACTTCTCGAGATAAGCATCGCCATCGCTGCCGTTGATGCAACTCAACAGCGAGATCATCACCACACCACCGAGGGCCTCTGCCACGGTGGTGTTGTTACGTGATGCGCCTCAAAAAGGGCTGCAAGTGTTTTTGCTGCGCCGTCACACCGCCTCGGCGGTGTTGGGCGGGGCCTATGTATTTCCTGGGGGCAAGTTGGATGAGGCCGATTGCGCGCCTGCGATCCACGCTTATTTAGATACACCGCCGCTTGGACTGCAGCGCACCTTGGGCGAGGCCGATTTGCCCGCGCCCACCGCGGCAGGGCTTTATGTGGCGGCAGTGCGAGAGGTGCTGGAAGAGTGTGGTGTGTTGTACGCGCGCTTTGACCCCGCGCGCGCTGAGGCGCATGCGCCTGCGCAGCGTTTGAATTGGCAGCAGCAACTGCACGCAGGGCAAGATTTTGCAGGCATCCTAGAAAGCGCGGGCTTACGCATGGATACTCAGCGCTTAGCGCCGTGGACGCGGTGGATCACCCCCGTGCAACCTACCGTGACCAACAAGCGGTTTGACACGCGTTTTTTTATGGCGGCGCTGCCCCCAGATCAGCATCCGATTCACGACAACATTGAGTCCGTCGACAGTGTGTGGCTCAGCCCTTTCGATGCCTTGACCCGCTATTGGGCAGGCGATTTACCCCTCGCGCCGCCCCAAATCATGACCTTGGTGTCTTTGTTGTCACACGCATGCACGACTGATGTGTTGAACTACGCAAGGGGGCAGGTGCCTGCTTTGATATTGCCTGAGGCGTTTGATGAAGACGGTGTGCGCACGCTCTGTTACCCCGGAGATCCGCGGCATTCTGTGTCAGCACGCGCCATGCGCGGCCCCACCCGATTGCGATTTGTGGCAGGCCGTTTTGAGCCTGACGGCGGATTTGAAGCGTTTTTATGAATGTGACCTAGCCCCATGAACGACATCACCGAAACCACCACCGATTTCGACAACGCGTGGCTTGAAAACCACCCCTACGACAGCATTGAGGTGGGACAGGTCGCGCGCTTGGTACGCACCTTGACCTTGGCCGATATTCAAGCCTTTGCCGCGGTGTCTGGCGACACTAACCCCGCCCATTTGGACCCTGCTTACGCCAATGCCACCTTGTTTCATGGCGTGATTGGCCACGGCATGTGGGGTGGGGCTTTGATCAGCACGGTGTTGGGCACAGTGTTTCCAGGGCCAGGCACGATTTATCTTGAACAAAACTTGCATTTCAGTCGCCCAGTGCGCATTGGCGACACGCTGAACGTGAGCGTCACCTGCACAGCCAAACACGACGACAAAAAAACCATCGACCTCGACTGTTTGTTGGTCAACCAAAAAGGCGAACCCGTGCTCTACGGTGTGGCCAAGGTGATGGCGCCCACCGAGAAACTGCGCCTGCCACGCATACACGCGCCCCACATCAGCTTGTTTGATCCCGAGCAACGGCACGCCAATTTGCTGGCACTCGGGGCGCATCTTGAGGCCGTGCGCTGTGGTGTCGTGCATCCTTGCGATGCGGACGCTTTGCAAGGCGCGATGGATGCGCACCATGCAGGTCTGATTCAGGCCGTGCTGATCGCGCCAGAGAAAAAACTGCGTGCCTTGGCTGAGCAAGCGGGAATTGATTTGACGGGTATCGAGGTGATCGATGTGGCGCACAGCCATGAGGCGGCAGATGTGGCCGCACAAATGGCGGCGGATCAACAGCTCGAAGCCTTGATGAAAGGCAGCTTGCACACCGACGAGTTGATTCACGCCGTGGTGTCGCAAAAAGGCTTGCGCACGGGCCGCCGCATGTCCCACGTGTTTCGCTTTGAAGCGCCCATGTACCCCAAGCCGCTGTTCATCACAGATGCTGCGCTCAACATCGCCCCGAGCTTGGCCGACAAAGCCGACATTGTGCAAAACGCGATTTTGTTGGCGCAAATCATGGGCGTGCCCGTGCCCAAGGTGGCGATTTTGTCGGCAGTCGAAACTGTCAACGCCAACATTCCTTCCACCATCGATGCTGCCGCCCTGTGCAAGATGGCCGAGCGCGGGCAAATCAAAGGGGGGGTGCTCGATGGCCCCTTGGCTTTTGACAATGCGGTGTCTAGCCACGCTGCGGAAATCAAACACATTGCCTCTGCTGTGGCGGGGCAGGCCGACATTTTGGTGGCGCCCGATTTAGAGTCGGGCAATATGATGGCCAAGCAGTTGGAGTATTTGGCAGGGGCTTTTGGCTCAGGGGTGGTGTTGGGCGCACGTGTGCCGATTGCGCTGACCAGCCGCGCGGACACCGCCACCACACGCAGTGCTTCGGCTTTGTTGGCGAAGTTGGTGGCACATCATTACCGCACGCATCCCGCATGAGCATTCTTGCTGTCAATGCGGGCTCGTCGAGCCTCAAGTTTGCGCTTTATCCGATAGGGGGGGCAGGCATTGAGGAGGCTGACGTCACAGGTCATGTGGAGGGCTTAGAGCCCTCAGGGCAGCCCCGCATCAACTTGCGTGCCAAGGGCTTGCGCACTGAAACTGCCGCAGTGGAGGTGCAGCCTGGGCAAGAGGTGTTTGAGGCGGCGCTGCATGCGCTTAAGGCTTTGCTGGTTCAGCGCTTTGCGCATGTGCAGGTGCAAGCCATTGCACACCGTGTGGTGCATGGCGGCTCGTTTTACAGTCAAAGTGTCCGTGTGACGCCCGAGGTGATGGCCCAACTCGCCACGCTCAATGCCTTGGCGCCCTTGCACCAACCGCACAATTTAGCGGGCATGGTGGCTTTTGCAGCGTCGTTTCCTGATGTGCCCCAAGTGGCTTGTTTTGACACCGCCTTTCACCGCACCTTATCGCCCCTAGAAACCACCTTTGCCATTGACCATGCGCTCACCGCGCAAGGCGTGCGTCGTTATGGCTTTCATGGTTTGTCATACCAATATGTGAGCCACGTGTTGCAGCGCGATGTGCCGCGTTCAAGCGGTCGCACCCTCATGGCCCACTTGGGCAACGGGGCCAGTCTGTGCGCCACCATCGCCCACCAAAGTCGTGCCACCACCATGGGCTTTTCGGCCTTAGACGGTTTGATGATGGGCACGCGCAGCGGCGCACTGGACCCGGGTGTGTTGCTGTACTTGATGGAGCAAGGCTGGGACCACGACCAAATTCAAACGCTGCTGTACAAGCAAAGTGGTCTGCTGGGTGTGTCGGGGGTGAGCGCGGACATGCGGACGCTGCGTGAGTCGTCTTCAGAGGCAGCGCGCTTTGCCACGGATTTGTTTGCGCACCGTGTGGTGCGGGAAGCGGGCGCACTCACGGCCTGCATCGGTGGCTTGGATGTGTTGGCCTTCACGGGCGGCATTGGCGAGCATGATGCGGTGCTGCGCGCGCAAGTGTGTCAAGCGCTGGCCTACCTCGGCGTGCACATCGATGCTGCGCGCAACGCACAGGCCACAGGCGCGGGGGTGGCTGCGATTCACGCCGACACTAGTGCCATCGAGGTGTGGGTCGTCCCCACCGACGAGGGCCGTGTAGCGGCCCAAGACGCGCTTGCGTTTGTATAAATTTTCTGAAAGCCTAGCTTGAACATCAAAGACGCGATGAGTTGCTTCACCACTGGCGTGACCGTGGTGACCGCACATACTCAGGGGCAAGACTGGGGCATGACTTGCAACTCTTTCAACACCGTGTCGCTGGAGCCTGCCATGGTGTTGTGGAGTGTGCGCAAAACCTCGCTCAGCCATGCGGCATTTGTGAATGCCGGCGGCTACATGGTCAACGTGTTGGGAGCACAGCAAAAAGACCTGGCGCTCAAATTTGCGCAAGGCACCCAAGCTGAGCGTTTTGCTGGTGAAAGCTGGGTGCGCGGCGTCAACCTTCACCCTCGACTAGACGGTGTCATTGCCTGGTTTGACTGTCGCATCGCGCAAATTGTGTCCGCGGGCGATCACGATATTTTGATTGGCGAAGTACTTGATTTTGGTCTTCAAGCTGGCCATGGTCTGGCCTACGCGCAGCGCAGCTTTGGCGTGCTCGCCCCCATGGAAGACTAGGGCTGTGATGAACATATACGTCGCTTGGGCTTTCGTGCTGGGTGTGATGTGTTCGGTCTCTTTGTTGATCGGCGCATTGCTGGGCATCTACTTCAAGATGTCCAACCGAACCGTGGGTTTGATGGCGGCGTTTGGCGCGGGCGCTTTGCTGTCTGCCTTGGCCATCGAGTTGGTGGCTCCGTCCATCGAGGCGTTCATGCATGCCAGCGCCACCGAAGTGCGGGCCAAAGAAATTCGCAATTTCTACCACTTGGTGGTGGGTGCTTTTGTGGGCGGCATTGCGTTTGTGTTGCTCGATTGGGTGCTGATTGAGCACGGCGGCTATCTGCGAAAAAAGGCCTACCTCATCTCCAAACTCATGCATGAGCGGGCGCAATGGTCGCAACACGCGACGCAGCATACGGCGCAGCCAATTAGTCAGTCCTTGCCCACGGGTGAAGCACTTGAAAAAACTCATGCTGCCCATGGCAATGCCGCGATGGCCATTTGGTTGGGTAACTTGCTCGATGGGTTGCCCGAAAGTTTTGTGGTGGGTACGGTGCTGATGGCTACTGTGTCTGTGAATTTGCAAGCCGGCGCGCCTGTGGTGTTTTGGGAGGTATTGCCCTATACCTTGCTGGCAGGTTTGTTTTTGTCCAACTTGCCCGAAGCGTTGTCGAGTTCGGCGCAAATGCGCATGCAGGGCATGAGCGTGACACGCATTTTGTCGATGTGGTTGTCGCTGGTGTTGATGACGGGTGTCGCTGCTGCCCTTGGTGCTGTGATGGGTGAGTGGGTGCCCCACCATGCCATGGTGTTCATTGAAGGCTTGGCAGCAGGCGCCATGCTCACCATGATTTGTGCAGCCATGCTGCCCGAAGCCGCGCATTTAGCACCGCCCAATTGGGTGGGATTGGCCACGTTGAGTGGCTTCTTTTCAGCCCTGTTGTTCAAGGTTTTGGAGTGAGCCGCAATGGGAATGGTTTACAATTCTGCCGATTCGGTGGTATAGCTCAGTTGGTTAGAGCGCAGCATTCATAATGCTGATGTCGCAGGTTCAAATCCCGCTACCACCACCAAACAAAAAGCCCGTCGTGTTGAGCGACGGGCTTTTCTGTTGGGGGCTATGGCCTTTAAGTGCGAAAAGATTGCAGGTAGAGATCAATCTCATTGACGCCATAGATCGCCACACTCAACAGCATGAAAAAAATGGCAAATACATAAAAAGTCAGAAGCACTTCGGTTTTCTCAATTTTGTGCAGACGCTTAAGTATCGGTTCAGAGCTGGGGTAGCTTTTGCCGTTGAACTTGAAGCACAGATCGCTTTTTGAAAATTCAACTTTGTATTTTTCGTACAGGTATTGACGGTACTCAGGGTTGCTGAGCCGTCTTTGTGATGAGTCGAATTTTTTGTATCGCATCTCGGTGCCTGCCTTGAAACTTCACGTCCATTCAGTGACAGAGACTGAAAAAGAACGGGCGTTAAATTTTACGGTCGGTTTTGATGAAGGTGAATGACGTTTTTGCCACGTTTGCGAAAACGGATGTTGAGCATCTCCACAATCACCGAGAACGCCATGGCGAAGTAAATATAGCCCTTGGGGATATGGTGGCCCAAGCCCTCGGCCATAAGCACCACGCCCACCACCACCAAAAATGTGAGAGCCAGCATTTTGATGGGGGGATGATCGGACACAAAGCGGCCAATGCCCGAGGCAAACGCCATCATCAAACCAAGCGAGGCCACCACGGCGGCAATCATGATGGCCACGTCGTCCACCATGCCAACTGCTGTGATGATGGAGTCGAGCGAGAACACCAAGTCAATGACCATGATTTGCAAAATGATGGAGGTCATGGTGTTGCCCGTGGCTGAGCCACCGTGCTCCTCTTCACCTTCTGTCTCTTAT
>JAVLFR010000117.1:0-6946 GCA_046052785.1 Limnohabitans sp.
GCAGCGTCAGATGTGTATAAGAGACAGGGTGTTTGACCAAGTACCAGATCAAGCCGTGGCGATTGGCGCATGCATTGTGGTGCTCAGTGGCTTGTACTTGTTGTGGCGAGAGTTTCGCCAACAACCCGATACGACCGCTGCGTAAGCGAAAGGAACTGATATGGACCACCATCAAAGACGAATTTTGATCACTGGGGGAACCAGTGGTATCGGTGAGGCGATTGCGCTTGCCTTTGCGAAAGATGGCGATGAAGTGTTTGCCACAGGTGTTTCGAGTGCCGAGGTGGGCATAGCCTCTGAGAAACACAGCCAGCTGGCCATTGATTTTCAAGTGTTGGATGTATGTGACGCGCCCAGGGTCAAAGCATTTGTTGAAGGCTTAGGCGATTTGGATGTGGTGGTGAATTGCGCGGGCATCATTCAGCGCCATGCCGAACTTGACCCCGAGGCATTTGCCAAGACCATTGATGTCAACCTCAACGGCACCATGCGTGTCTGCGCGGCTGCCCGCGATGGTTTGAAGCGTCGTGGCGGCTGCATTGTGAACACCGCGTCGATGTTGAGTTTCTTCGGCGGCGGTTTGGTGCCCGGTTACAGCGCCAGCAAAGGGGGCATTGCTCAGCTGACCAAGTCGCTTGCCATTGCTTATGCGGATGACGGCATTCGCGTCAATGCCATCGCGCCGGGTTGGATAGCCACCCCCTTGACCCAACCCTTGCAAGATGACCCTGTTCGTGCCGCCCCGATTTTGATGAGAACGCCCATGAAGCGATGGGGGCAGCCTCATGACCTTGTGGGGCCGGTTGTCTTTTTGGCCAGCCCGCAAGCGGCGTTTGTCACAGGTGTGATCTTGCCTGTTGATGGTGGTTATTTGATTTCTTAAACGTAGGAGAACTGTGATGACGCCCATTGTTCAGCACCCTGGTATCAAGGCAGAAATTGCAGTGATGGCTATCCCCGAGGACGAGCGGGTGTGGGTTCCCCAGGCGCCTGAAGTTTGGTTTCGTCCCCTGTTGATGAATACGGTGACGGGCAGTTGGTGCAATTTGTTGCGCGTGCGAAAGTCTGGGGTGTTGTCTAAACACATTCATCCCTCTTGGGTCACGGGCTATGTGATCAAAGGGGCTTGGCGCTATCTAGAGCATGACTGGGTGGCCACGGCGGGGTCATTTGTGTACGAGCCGCCCGGTGAAATTCATACCTTGGTCGTGGATGAAGGGGTGGGCGAATCCGAAATGATCACGCAGTTCAACATCCACGGCGCGATGATTTACCTCGACGATCAAGGTCAAACAACGGGCTATGAAGATGTTTTTACCAAGATTGAGATGTGTCGCAAACACTACCAAGCAGTGGGCCTTGGGGCTGACTACATCCATCAGTTCATTCGCTAAACCTGACGTGCGCTGATGCCATCAACGCGATAGCGTGATGCTTTTTCCAGTTTTCGCGCTAGCCAATATCGCATCGAGCGTGGCTGCAATGTCATGGCTTGCCAAGGCGGCACGTTCGATGGCCTGCCTGTCTTGGGTTTGCACTACATCTGCAAAGGCTTCAGCGGCAAAACGAAAACCGCTGCCCGTCGCCGATTCAATGTCTTCAAAGGGAATGCTGTTGGCAATACCTTGTCGCACCCGTAACTGGCTGGGCAAGTAGCCCCAGGGGTGGCGATGCGAGTCGCTGGTGTGATTCAGATATTCGGTCTCAACCGTGCCATGCGTGCCCACAATGGTGGCGCGGCGATGGTTGGCCGAGTTCATGGCGCAGGACATTTGAGCGCTGCGACCATCGGCATACAGCAGTGTGGCCACCATGCTGATGTCCACACCCGTGCCTGCCCATTGGGCGTGTGCCATCACACGTTCTGGAGCGCAACCCATGACCAAACGAATCAAACTGAGGGGGTAGCTGCCAGCATCTAACAAGGCGCCGCCGCCAAGGGCGGGTTGCATGCGGATGTTGCTGTTGGGGTTGCCCAGTGTGAAACCAAAGCAAGCTTGCATGCTTTGCACGTGGCCGATCTTGTCGTGACGCAAGCAGTTCAGCAACTCTCGGGTTTGCGGCTGAAACCAATAGGGATAAGACTCCAGCAGCATCACGCCATATTGGCGGGCTACCTCAAACATGCGCGTCACTTCCTCTTGGTTGAGCGCCAAGGGCTTTTCGCACAGCACATGTTTGCCCGCTTGCATGGCGCGTATGGCCCACTCGGCGTGCATGCTGTTGGGCAAGGGGATGTAAATCGCGTCTAGCGTGGTGTCGGCGAGCAAAGCTTCATAGCTGCCATGGGCGCGTGCGATGCCAAAGTCTTGTGCAAATGCCTTGGCTTTGTCCAAGTCGCGGCTTGCCACGGCAAGCAGGGCAACTTTTGGACTGCCTTGCACATCGCGAACGAATTGTTTGGCAATGTTGGCGCAACCCAAGATGCCGAGGGTAAGGGGTGTCTTGTTTGAAGGCATGGGTGAGTTAACGGTCGATTGAGAACAGGACTGAGTATCAGGGTAGATCTGGAGGCAAGTTTTGCATGGCGCGACTTTATACTTCGGCAATGAACGAAACGGTACATTCTGTGCGTAAGTTACCCAAGCGCACCAACGATCCTGAGCGGACTATGGCGGGCATCATGGCCGTGGCCACAGCTGAGTTTGCGGCCAAGGGTTTGGCAGGGGCGCGTATTGACGCCATCGCTGACGCCACGCATACCAGCAAGCGCATGATCTATTACTACTACGGTAGCAAAGAGGGCCTATACCTGGCCGTGCTCGAAGACGCGTATCGCCGCATCCGTGCCACTGAGGCCGAGTTGCAATTGGCCGACTTGTCACCCCAAGAAGCACTCAAGACTTTGGTGGGCTTTACCTTTGACCACCACCACAGCAACCAAGGCTTCATCCGATTGGTGATGTCTGAAAACATGCAGCGAGGCGAGTACTTGGCACAAAGCAAGCTGATTCAAGAGTTGAATATGTCTGCCATTGAGTCCATAGACGCCTTGTACAAACGCGGTGTGAAAGCTGGCGTATTTCGCAAGGGGCTGGACCCCATCGACATTCACGCCTCGATTTCTGCGCTCACTTTTTTCAACGTGTCCAACCGTTACACCTTTGATTTGATTTTTCAACGCGACGGGCAAACCAACAAGGCCTTGGCAGCCAGACGTCAAAGTGTCGTGGACATGATCCTAAGATTTGTTAGCTATGCAAATATGGAATAGCAGATAGTTGGCTATGCCATATTTAAACGAGGGTTTTTACTAGGTTGTTGAAAAGTAACTGTTTTGTACATTTTGTGTCATCGCTCATTTTCCAAGGACTCTTTCCATGCTTCGTCGTTTTTTAGACCGTTATTGTCGATTTTTGGAAATAGTTATTTCTGTTGCACTGGCCGTGATGGTGGTCTTGGTTTTCGGCAATGTGGTGATGCGCTATGCCTTTAACTCGGGCATTACTTTGTCTGAAGAGTTGTCGCGCTGGTTATTTGTGTGGGTGACTTTTCTGGGGGCCATCGTGGCCATGCACGAAGGCGCGCATTTGGGTTCTGACACCTTGGTGTCAAGACTGTCCGTGCGCTGGCAAAAATATTTCTTGGTGGTCGGTCATCTGCTCATGCTGTTTATTTGCTGGTTGCTGTTCAAGGGCTCCTTGGACCAAACCATCATCAACTGGGGTTCTACCAGCGCGGTGATGGAGGCCTCGATGGGTATCTTTTACGCCTGCGGCATGGTGTTGGCCGTGTCGGGCGCATTGATTTTGGTGGACCACCTGATACGTTTGATGCGGGGTGAGTTGGCCGATAGCGAGTTGATTGGTGTGCGGGAGTCTGAAGAAGAGCCCATCGACGTGCCTGCCCCATTGAAGTGAACACCCAAGGAATTCCATCATGACAATCGCTGTATTTTTAGGCTCTTTACTCGCCGCCATGGCGCTGGGTGTGCCGATCGCTTTTTCTTTGTTGCTGTGTGGTGCTGCCTTGATGTGGCACATGAACATGTTTGATGCGCAAATCTTGGCGCAAAACGTGATCGAAGGCTCCAACAGCTTCCCCCTGTTAGCGGTGCCGTTCTTCATGTTGGCTGGTGAGGTGATGAACACAGGTGGTTTGTCACGCCGTATTGTTGACTTTGCCATGGCCTTGGTCGGACACATCCGAGGAGGCTTGGGTTACGTGACCATCGTGGCGGCTTGCTTGTTGTCCGCCTTGTCTGGCTCTGCGGTGGCGGATGCGGCTGCCTTGACGGCTTTGCTGTTGCCCATGATGGTCAAAGCTGGGCACGACAAAGCCCGCAGCGGTGGTTTGATTGCCGCTTGCGGCGTGATTGGCCCTATCATTCCTCCATCCATTGGTTTTGTGATTTTTGGTGTGGCTGCCAATGTCTCGATCAGCAAGTTGTTCTTGGCGGGTATTTTTCCTGGCATCGTGTTGGCGGCAGGTTTGTGGGCCACTTGGTGGTGGTGCACACGCAAAGAAGATTTGACACCGCCCCCTCGCAAAACCAGCGCTGAGGTGTTTGCGGCCATGCGCAGTGCAGGCTGGGCGCTGATGTTGCCATTGATCATCTTGGTGGGGTTGCGTATGGGCGTGTTCACACCCACTGAGGCGGCTGTGGTAGCTGCGGTTTACGCCTTGTTTGTGGCGGGCGTGATTTACCGTGAACTTTCTTGGCATCAGTTGTTTGATGTATTTCGCGCTGCGGCCAAAACCACATCCGTGATCATGTTCTTGGTGGCTGCCGCCATGGTGTCTGCATGGTTGATCACGGTGGCTAATTTGCCTGCGCAAGTGGTGACTTTGTTGCAACCCTTGCTAGACAACCCCAAGCTCTTGATGGCGGCCATCATGGTGCTGTGCATGGTGGTGGGGACAGCCATGGACATGACACCGACGATTTTAATTTTGACGCCCGTGCTGATGCCCATTGTCAAGGCCGCAGGCATTGACCCCGTCTACTTTGGTGTGATGTTCATCATCAATAACTCGATTGGTTTGGTGACACCGCCCGTGGGGACGGTGTTGAATGTGGTAGCGGGTGTGGGGCGCATGCGTATGGATGATGTGACGCGTGGTGTATTGCCGTTCATGGCCGTTCAGTTTGCGGTCATGTTCTTGATGGTGCTGTTTCCCGCCATCGTGATGGTGCCTGCGCGCTGGTTGTATTGAGTTTTTTATTTCACGGTCTGTTCGGGTACGCCAGACTGTGAAACCTTCATGGGCGTACGACCACAAAGTTCATCAGGAGACACTGGCATGAAACGTGTATTTATCAAAACCGTGATCGCAACTGTGGCGATGGCCGCTCTGGGCATCGCTTCGGCACAAGACAGAACCATCAAGTTCGCCAACCAAAACGCAGTGGGTCACCCCGTCGTGCAAGGCATGGAGAAATTCAAAGAAATCGTCGAGAAAAATTCAGGCGGCAAGATCAAGGTCAACGTGTTCCCTGGCGGCGCTTTGGGTAGCGACCAAGCCAACGTGTCAGCCATCCAAGGCGGCACTTTGGAGATGGCTTCGATGAACTCAGGCATCTTTGCCAGCCAAGTGAAAGACTTCGCGGTATTTGATTTCCCCTTTATGTTTGCCAATGGCAAAGAAGCCGACACCGTCGTTGACGGCGCGTTTGGCAAGAAGATGCATGCCAAGTTGGAAGAAAAAGGCTTGGTCGGTTTGGCCTACTACGAGCTGGGCTTTCGTCACCTCTCCAACGGCAAGCGTGCCATCAACAAGGTGTCTGACATCGAAGGTTTGAAGTTGCGTGTGATTCCCAACCCCATCAATGTGGACTGGGTCAAAGCCTTGGGAGCCAACCCCACACCCCTGCCATTCCCAGAGTTGTATGCAGCCCTTGAGCAAGGTGCTGTGGACGGTCAAGAAAACCCAGTGGCCACTATCAATGGCGCCAAGTTATTTGAAGTTCAAAAGCATTTGGCCTTGACGGGTCACCAGTACAACCCACAGTCGGTGGTCATCAGCAAAAAGTTTTGGGACACCTTGAGCGCGGCTGAGAAAAAGATCATTTCAGATGCTGCCACTGAGTCTTCAAGCTTTCAGCGCACCACCGCGCGTGCTTTGGAGGCAGGCACTTTGGAGAGTTTGAAGAAAAATGGCATGCAAGTCACAAGCTTGCCTGCCTCGGAAATGGCGATTCTTCGTGAGAAGATGAAGCCTGTGATTGCAAAACACGGCGAACCGATCGCTGCAACTGTGAATGAGTTGCAAGCTGAATTGGCTAAGCTGCGTCGTTAATCCAAAACGATGCGAAACCCTGCTGATTCAGGGTTTCGCTTTCTTGACACATTGACACCAGGAGATTGCTTTGAAAATTCTCATGCTTCATGGCATCAATCACGACATGTTTGGCAAGCGCGATCCTGCCCAGTACGGCACGATCACACTTGACGAAATCAATGCCAGCTTAGACACCTTAGGCGCTGAGTTGGGTGTACAGATGGCATTTTTTCAGACCAACCATGAAGGCGAAATGTGTGAACGCATTCACAAAGCTTTTCTCGATGGTGTCGATGCGGTGCTGATCAATGCCGGTGCATGGACCCATTACAGCTATGGCATTCGTGATGCTTTGGCCATCCTGACATGTCCTATTGTCGAGCTACACATGTCCAATATTCACGCACGTGAGCCATTCCGTCACACCTCGGTTTTCGCTGAAATCGTGAAAGGCCAAATTTGCGGGTTTGGCGCGGACAGTTATTTGTTGGCGTTGCGAGCTGCGGTCACAGCCGTGCAATCTGCGCGTTAAATCATGCACATGAGCTGTCCGACCATTAACGGCAATACGCAACTGATTGCGCACATTGGTTACCCCACGCACTCCTTCAAATCGCCCATGATTTACAACCCGTACTTTGCTCAGGCGGGTGTCAATGCGGTGGTGGTGCCCATGGGTTGTCAAACGCCTGACTATCCCGTGTTTTTGAAATCGGTGTTCAAT
>JAVLFR010000118.1:0-5333 GCA_046052785.1 Limnohabitans sp.
GGCACGCCGTTTTGCAACAACGGCTGCCCCGTGAACAACATCATCCCGGATTTCAATGAGCTGGTATTCCAGAACGACTGGCGTGCGGCGATCGATGTGTTGCACAGCACCAATAATTTCCCCGAGTTCACGGGCCGCATCTGCCCCGCACCTTGCGAAGCCGCTTGCGTGGTGAATGTCAATGGCGAAGCGGTGGGCATCAAGTCCATTGAGCACGCCATCATCGACAAAGCTTGGTCTGAAGGCTGGGTGGTCGCCAAACCCGCCAAGCACAAGACAGGCAAAAAAGTGGCCGTCGTGGGTTCTGGCCCTGCTGGCATGGCTGCTGCTCAGCAATTGGCACGGGTCGGCCACGACGTGACCTTGTTCGAAAAAAATGATCGCATCGGGGGCTTGCTGCGCTATGGCATTCCCGACTTCAAGATGGAAAAGTCGCACATCGACCGCCGCGTCAAGCAGCTCGAAGCGGAAGGCGTGACCATCCGCACCAGTGTGATGGTGGGCGAGTTGCCCAAGGGGTCTAAGGTTACCAACTGGGCCAAGGAAACTATCAGCCCAGCACAATTGCAAAAAGACTTCGATGCGGTGTTATTGACGGGGGGCTCTGAGCAGTCGCGCGACTTGCCAGCCCCCGGTCGCGATTTGACTGGTATTCATTTTGCGATGGAGTTTTTGCCACAACAAAACAAGGTCAACGGCGGCGACAAGGTCAAAGATCAATTGCGCGCTGACGGCAAGCATGTGGTGGTCATCGGTGGTGGCGACACCGGGTCTGACTGCGTGGGCACAAGTACACGCCACGGGGCTGCTGCGGTGGTTCAGTTCGAGGTCATGCCCATGCCACCTGAGCATGAAAACAAGCCCATGGTTTGGCCTTATTGGCCGCTCAAGTTGCGCACCAGCTCCAGCCATGACGAGAGCGCCGAAAAAGGCTTGCTCAAACGTGAATTTGCCATTTCAACCAAAGAGTTCATAGGCGACAACGGCAAAGTGACAGGCGTTAAAACTGTCCGCGTTGAATGGAAAGACGGCAAGATGGTCGAAGTCCCAGGCTCGGAAGAAATCATCAAAGCCGACCTCGTGTTGTTGGCGATGGGGTTTGTGAACCCTGTGGCCACTATTCTTGAAGGCTTCGGTGTCGAGAAAGATGCACGTGGCAACGCCAAGGCCAGCACAGATTTCACTGGGGGCTATGCCACCAACGTGCCCAAAGTGTTTGCTGCAGGTGATATCCGCCGTGGTCAATCTTTGGTGGTGTGGGCCATTCGTGAAGGTCGCCAAGCCGCTCGCTCGGTGGATGAATTCTTGATGGGTGCCAGCGATTTACCCCGTTAATTTCTCATCTTTACAAGCCTTTCACGGCTTGGCTCTAAAATAGCAAAAGCTGTCCTATTCCTCAATAGGTCAGCTTTTGTTTCTATGCTTAACACTTCTCGATTAAACACAAACCCTGACGCACTCGTCGAATTGCGTGACATTAGCTTTGGCTATGGGGAAAGACGCATCCTGGACGGCATTTCCTTGACGGTGCCTCGTGGCAAAGTCACGGCGCTCATGGGGGCATCGGGCGGTGGCAAGACCACCGTCTTGCGTTTGATTGGGGGGCAATACCGTGCGCAGTCTGGCAGCCTCACGTTTGATGGGCAAGAAGTGGGCTCGCTCTCGCCTGACGATTTGTACGCAGCGCGTCGACGCATGGGCATGTTGTTTCAGTTCGGTGCGTTGTTCACCGACTTGAGCGTGTTTGACAATGTGGCGTTTCCTTTGCGTGAGCACACCGACTTGAGTGCGTCCATGATTCGCGACATCGTCTTGATGAAGCTCGAGGCTGTGGGCTTGCGTGGCGCCCGCGATTTGATGCCCAGCGAAGTCTCAGGCGGCATGGCCCGTCGCATTGCTTTGGCACGAGCCATGGCGCTGGACCCGCAGCTCATGATGTATGACGAGCCGTTTGCCGGCTTAGACCCAATTTCATTGGGCACGGCTGCGCGTTTGATTCGCCAGCTCAACGACACACTCGGCCTCACCAGCATCATCGTGTCGCACGATTTGGATGAGACCTTTCATATTGCCGACCAGGTGATTGTGTTGGCCAATGGCAAGATTGCCGCCCAAGGCACACCTGACGAAGTGCGGCACAGCCGCGATCCGCTGGTCAAGCAGTTTGTCACCGCAGCGCCCGATGGTCCTGTGCAATTTCACTACCCTGGCCCTTCTGTGTCGCAAGACTTTGGCGTGGCGGGCAAGTCATGAAATTCATTGCCAACTTAGGCTTTTCGGTCCGCAGCTACTTGTCGGGTTTGGGTTTGGGGGCGCGTTTGTTTGTGCGCCTCATCGCAGAGTTTGGCAACAATATGCGTCGCTTTGGTTTGGTGCGTGACCAGGTCCATTTTTTGGGTAATTACTCGCTGGCCATCATCGCCGTGTCGGGCTTGTTTGTGGGTTTTGTGTTGAGCTTGCAGGGGTACTACACCTTGCAGCGCTATGGCTCGTCGGAGGCGCTGGGCTTGTTGGTGGCCTTGAGCTTGGTGCGCGAGCTCGGCCCCGTGGTGAGTGCTTTGTTGTTTGCAGGCCGTGCGGGGACATCGCTGACTGCTGAAATTGGTTTGATGAAAGCGGGCGAGCAACTCAGCGCCATGGACATGATGGCGGTCGACCCTGTGCGTCGTATCTTGGGGCCACGCTTTTGGGGGGGCGTCATTGCGTTGCCTTTGCTCTCGGCCGTGTTCAGCGCGGTGGGTATTTTGGGCGGCTGGATGGTGGGCGTGTTGATGATTGGCGTCGACGCTGGCTCGTTTTGGAGCCAGATGCAAGGCGGTGTGGATGTGTGGAAAGACGTGGGCAATGGTGTGGTCAAAAGCATTGTCTTTGGTGTGACCGTCACGTTTGTGGCGTTGCTTCAGGGTTATGAAGCGCAGCCCACGCCCGAAGGTGTTTCGCGCGCCACCACCAAAACGGTGGTGGTTGCTTCGTTGGCTGTGTTGGGGTTGGACTTCATCCTCACGGCCATGATGTTCAGTATTTGAAGAATCGAGGAAGCTATGCAACGCTCCAAAGCTGATGTATGGGTGGGTTTGTTTGTGCTCTTGGGCGCAGCAGCTCTATTGTTTTTGGCATTGAAATCAGCCAATTTGTTGAGTTTGAATTTTCAGTCGAGCTACACCGTGAGTGCGCGTTTTGACAACATTGGCGGATTAAAGCGCCAAGCTGCCATCAAGAGTGCTGGTGTGGTGGTGGGCCGCGTTGAGTCGGTCACGTTTGATGACAAAACCTTCCAAGCCACGGTGACCATGAGTATCCAAAGCCGCTACCAATTTCCCAAAGACAGCTCTTTGAAAATTCTCACCAGTGGTTTGTTGGGCGAACAATACATTGGCATTGAAGCTGGTTCTGAAGCCGATAATTTGGCCCAAGGCGACCGCATTCAGTCCACGCAATCAGCCGTGGTGCTGGAGAATTTGATCAGTCAATTTTTATACAACAGCGCAGCCAAGCCTGCAGCGAAAGAGAGTGGCAAATGACCCGTCAATTATTTTCTCGTTTAGCTTACGGACTGCTGGTCTTAGGCGCGGTACTGAGCATGACGGGTTGCGCCACGGGGCCGCAATCCAATCCGGTCGATCCCTTCGAGCCGATGAACCGCGGCGTTTTCCGCTTCAACGAGTCGCTGGACGACAACGTGCTCAAGCCAGTTGCTTCGGGCTACCGTGATTACACGCCCAGTTTGATTCAAACAGGTGTGCGCAACGTCTTTAATAATTTTTCAGACGTGTCTGCTACTTTGAACAATGGCCTGCAACTCAAGGGCCGTCAAGCCGCCTCATCGTTGATGCGTGTGGTGGTCAACAGCACCCTGGGTGTTTATGGCATTTTCGACGTGGCCTCGGCCATCCATCTAGAGCGTTACCCAGAAGACTTTGGGCAGACGCTGGGTTATTGGGGGGTTGGCAGTGGACCTTATGTCGTGCTTCCCGTGCTCGGCCCTTCTTCTGTCAGGGACACGGCAGGCCTACCCGTGGACTGGCATGTTGACCCAGTCAGCAATGCACGGATAGCCAGTTTTGGTCCAGAAACACAAATTTTGCGCGTGGTGGACAAGCGGGCGTCCTATTTGGCCGCAGGCAATATCTTGAACGAAGCCTCGATCGACAAATACGCGTTTTTGCGGGATGCGTATTTGCAACGTCGGCGTTCGCAAATTTATGATGGCAACCCGCCCACAGAAGACTTGCCAGATCAAAGCCTTGTGCCATCGTCTTCGTCAAAATAATTGTTGGGTACAGCGTGTACTTGAAGGGTAGGAATAGGGTTTATGGCTTGCATTCAATCATCCATATTTGACTTGCGTCGACGTCAATGGCTGGGGCGTTTTGGCGCATGGAGTTTGGGCGCTTGCCTGGGTGTGGTCGGTGAAGTTTCATGGGCTGCTCCGGAGGAGCCGGATGTTTTCATCAGGCGCTTAACGACCGAGTTGATGGACATTGTGAAAGCCGATAAATCTATTTTGACGGGTGACGTCACCAAGATTTCGGTGCTGGTCGATCAGCGCGTGATGCCGCATGTGAACTTCCAACGCATGACGTCCTCTGCGGTTGGCCCAGGCTGGCGACAAGCGACGCCCGAGCAACAAAAACGTTTGCAAGAAGAATTCAAGCTGCTGTTGATCCGAACCTATGCAGGGGCAGTCAGCCAATTGAATGACCAAGTGATTGCGGTCAAACCCGTGCGTGCAGCAGCTGATGACAAAGAGGTGGTGGTGCGCACAGAAGTGCGTGGGAAAGGCGACCCTATTCAGCTCGACTATCGGGTTGAACGGGCTGCGGATGCACCGTCTGGTTGGCGCATTTACAACCTGAATGTGATGGGCATATGGTTGGTCGAAAACTACCGCAGTCAGTTTGCCCAAGAAATCAACGCTAAGGGCGTGGATGGCTTGATTGTGAGCTTGACTGAGCGCAACAAAGCCAATGCACGGGCCTCTAAGTAAGCCATGACCGCCACCCACACCTCGGTTGCCTTGCCCGCAGTGTTGATGCAAGAGCAAGCACAAGCCATTGCCGATCAACTTGCGCCCTTGTTGAGTGCTTGTGTGTCGCAAGGCGGCGAGGCGCAGTTAGATGCGTCAAAGTTGCGCCAGTTTGATTCCTCTGCTTTTGCCGTGATCTTGGCTTGCCGACGTGCTGTTTTGGCTCGGGGTGCGCGACTGCGAATTATTGGGTTGCCACAGCAAGCTCAAACTTTGGCCCAAGTCTATGGGCTGAGCGAATTGCTGAGCTGATTTCAGTTCTACAGCTGTCTCTTATACACATCTGACGCTGCCGACGACTAGTCGA
>JAVLFR010000119.1:0-16843 GCA_046052785.1 Limnohabitans sp.
CTTATGCGATCGTCGGCAGCGTCAGATGTGTATAAGAGACAGGTGTTGTGCCCACGAGTACACTCTGTCTAACCTGCAGTTTGCCCTCGCCGTAGAACCCCGCAACTCGGACTTGCGCACCTACGTGGCACAGTGCCAGCAGCTCAGAGCCAAAGGATCCCCCACCTTGCCTGCCCAACTGGGCACCGAATTGCAGATCAACCCGTTTTTACGGGCTCGATACCCCGATGTGCGACACGCCGTGGCACAGCACGCTGGACTCTCAGCGCTCGAACAAACCAACGAGGTGGCTGTGTTTGCAGCCCTTCGTGAATGGAAGAACGATTTCAGATGAGATACCTGTTAACTGCATTCAGCCTTAGCTTGGCCCTGCTCACGGGCTGTGCCAGCTTGCCAGAATCCAAGCCTGTGGCGGCTGCCTCGCCCCAGCCCGACGCCACCCCCAGTGCGCCCGAGGCGCTGAGCGCCATCACCTCGGGCAGCGCCAAACGCGACGCCGTGGTGAAACTGGATTTGCCCAACGACTTGTGGGAACGCATCCGCAAGGGTTACCAAATGACCGATTTGGACACTCCCTTGGTCATCGACCGCACCCAGTGGTACGCTGCCAAACCCGACTACTTGAGCCGCATGACCGAGCGCTCGAACAAATACCTGCATCACATCGTCGAGGAGATCGAGGCGCGCAAGATGCCTACCGAGTTGGCGTTGCTGCCTTTCATTGAGAGCGCGTTCAACCCCCAAGCTGTGTCGAGCGCGCGGGCCAGCGGCATGTGGCAGTTCATGCCTAAAACTGGCAAAAGCTTTGATCTCAAGCAAAACGCTTTTCGCGATGACCGCCGCGATGTGCAAGCCTCCACGCGCGCCGCCCTTGACTACTTAGAGCGCTTGCACAAAATGTTTGGCGATTGGCACTTGGCCTTGGCCGCCTACAACTGGGGCGAAGGCAATGTGGGCAAGGCCATCGCCCGCAACAAACGCGCGGGTTTGCCCACAGGCTACACCGACCTCACCATGCCAATGGAAACACGCATGTATGTGCCCAAACTGCAGGCCATGAAAAACATCGTGGGTAACCCGCCCCAATACGGTGTGGTGCTGCCGGGCATTCCCAACCATCCCTACTTCCAAAGCGTGCCTTTGCCGCGCGACATGGACGTGAGCGTGGCAGCCAAACTGGCTGAGATTTCTGAACAAGACTTCAAAGCCCTCAACCCGTCCGCGCACCGCCCTGTGTTGCTGGCGGCTGGCACCCCAAGCATCTTGCTACCTTGGGACAACGCCGAGGTGTTTCAGCGCAATTTCGAAGCTTCCACCTTGGGCCGCATGGCCACCTGGACCGCGTGGATTGCCCCCAGCACCATGAAAGTGGCTGACGCGGCCAAACGCGTTGGCATGCCAGAAGCTGACTTTCGCGCTGTCAACAACATCCCGCCACGCATGCTCATCAAAGCTGGCTCAGCCCTGTTGATTCCTCGCAGCGCCCAGGTGCTGGGCGACGTGGCCGCTCAAGTGGCCGATAACGGCCACCTCGACTTGTCCCCCGAAGCAGTGGCCAAACGCAAGGCCGCCGCCAAGGGTGGCAAAAATGCCAAAGGCACAAAGCTAGCCGCTTCCAAGGAGGGCAAAGGCTCCGCTAAAAAACCTAGCGCGGCCAAAGCCGATCAAAAAGGCGATACCAAGTTCGCCAAAAAATAACCAACCGCCCCATGCCAGGCGTGAGGCCTGCCATAGGTCACGCGTTGCGCCTGTCCACCAACGCGTGGGCAATGGTGCCCAGGTCGACGTACTCCAGTTCACTGCCCACGGGCACGCCGCGTGCCAAGCGCGTCACTTGAACATGGCGCTTCTTGAGCGCCTCCCCCAACACATGGGCCGTGGCCTCGCCTTCGGCGGTGAAGTTAGTGGCCAAGATGACCTCTTTCACCACGCCGTCGCTGGCGCGCTCGATGAGCTTTTGCAAACCAATGTCCTTGGGGCCAAAGCCATCCAAGGGGCTGATGCGCCCCATCAAGACGAAATACAGCCCCTTGTAGGCCGCGGTGCGCTCAACCGCTGATTGGTCAGCAGGGGTTTCGACCACGCACAGGCGAGAGGTGTCACGTGTATCGTCTAAGCAGGCGTCGCACACGGGCTGGGTGGTGAAGGTGTGGCAGCGTTCACAGTGCTGCACTTGGGCGGCGGCCTGGTGCAGGGCCTGAGCAATTATTTCGGCCCCCGCACGGTCATGCTGCAGCAAGTGGTAGGCCATGCGCGAAGCCGACTTCACGCCCACACCTGGCAATCGGCGCAGGGCCTGAATCAGGCCCTCCAGCACAGACGTGTCGCTCATTTAGAACGGCAGTTTCAGGCCAGGCGGCAAACCAGCGGTGAGCTTGCTCATTTTGGCCTCGCTGGTCTCAGCGGCTTTGCGCACAGCATCGTTGAAGGCGGCCGCCACCAAGTCTTCCAGCATGTCTTTGTCGTCGGCCAAGAGGCTGGGATCGATGGTGATGCGTTTGACGTCATGCTTGCACGTCATCAGCACCTTGACCAAACCAGAGCCCGATTCCCCCGTGACTTCGACAAAAGCCAATTCGTCTTGGGCTTTTTTGAGGTTTTCTTGCATGGCTTGGGCTTGCTTCATCAGGCCCGAGAGTTGTCCTTTGTTGAACATGGTGTTTCCTTTTTACAAACTAAAAATAATCGCTCAGACTCAGAGCGGTTTGATGCTGCCCGGCACGATCTGGGCGCCGAAGTCTCGCATCAAACTTTGAACATAGGCATCGTTGAGGATGATGGCCTCGGCATCGGCTTGCCGTTGCGCGGCGGCTGCGGCATTGCGTTTGGCAGGGCTGTCTTGCACGCGACCGACTTCAACGCTCAAGCGCACGGGGTAGCCCGCAGTTTCCAGCGCTTTTTGCAGGCGCTCACGGCTGGTGGTGCTGTTGAGCGACTCGCGCTCGACACGCAGCATCCACATGTCGGTGTCACGCGCCACCAGCTGCGACTGCAAACCGAGCTCGCGCTCCAAGGCGCTGATGGTGTCTGCAGCAGACATGTCCATGACCAAGCTGTGCCAAAACTCACCCTCGGGCGTGGCCACCCAGTGCGGCACTTGGGTGGCGGGCATGGGCGGCTCCAGCGCAGCGCTGGGCTCGGCTTGTTGGCGCACGGGCATGGCCACCACAGCAGCATCCGAGTCGTGGTCATAACCCGCAGCATCGCCGCCATCGGGGTCATCGCCAGGGTCGTCTTCCCAAGGCGCCACAGCGAGCGGCTGCATGTCGCGCACGCGCAAGGCTTGCACAGCTTGGGCTGGCTCGGGCAGGGACTGACGGGGCGTCACCGCGGGTACGACCGCGGACATGACCGTGGGCAGAGCAGCCACGGGTATGGGCGCAGGTAGAGGATTAATTAGAGTTTTTTTTTCAGCCAAAGGCCCTGCGCCAGTTTGCGGCTTGAATGCCAGCAAGCGCAGCAGCACCATGGTGAGGGCTGCGTATTCGTCAGGCGCCAGCCCCAACTCTTGGCGACCATGCAGGCTGATGCTGTAGAGCAACTGCGTTTCATCGGGCGGCATGATGTTCGCCAAACGCGCCACCTCGCCAGCTTCGGGGTCGGCGGCATCGCCCTCACCCATGTCAGGCACGGCTTGCAAAACCGCCATGCGTTGCAGCACCATCGACATGTCTTCGAGTGTGGCTGCCGCGCTCAGGCCATGCACGCGTAAAGTTTCTGAGGTTGCCACCACCGATTTGCCGTCGCCGTGGGCCAAAGCCTCGATCAAACGGAACACATGGGAGCGGTCGGCACTCCCCAGCATTTGACGCACGGCGGCTTCTTGCAGTTGGCCACCGCCATAGGCAATGGCTTGGTCAGTCAGGCTGAGTGCGTCGCGCATGGAGCCGCGCGCCGCTTGGGCCAACAACCGCAAGGCTTGGGGCTCAGAGGCAATATTTTCTTGGCCTAGCACATGACCCAAGTGCTCGAGCACAGTTTCGGGTGCCATGGGGCGCAGGTTGAACTGCAAGCAGCGCGACAGCACGGTGACCGGCACTTTTTGCGGATCGGTCGTGGCCAGCACAAATTTCAAATACTCGGGGGGCTCTTCCAGCGTCTTCAACATCGCGTTGAACGCGGTGTTGGTGAGCATGTGCACCTCGTCAATCATGAAGACTTTGAAACGGCCTTGCACGGGTTTGTAAACCGCTTGCTCCAGCAAGCTTTGCACCTCGTCGACACTGCGGTTAGAGGCTGCGTCCAACTCGGTGTAGTCCACAAAGCGGCCAGCATCAATGTCGCGACACGCTTGGCACACGCCGCAGGGGTTGGCGGTGATGCCGCCTGTGCCATCCACGCCTTGGCAGTTGAGCGACTTGGCCAACACCCGCGACACCGTGGTTTTACCCACACCGCGTGTGCCTGTGAACAAATACGCATGGTGCAAACGTTGGGTGGTCAGTGCATTGGTCAGCGCTTGCACGACATGCTCTTGCCCCACCATCTCAGTGAAGGTTTTGGGGCGGTATTTTCGAGCGAGCACGAGGTACGACATAAGCGCGCCATTCTATGTGACCTACAATAGACTGTGACGGGCCTCCCCACATGGTGAAGCGGCCAACCGGGTCAGGCGGGGAACCGAGCAGCCCTAACTGTGGAGCCAGTGCTGGGGGTCGGGCCCGTCACCTTACAGCCTTGAAATTGAAAGTTTTTTTGATGCGAACTCTGACTATTTGCCTCTTGTCATTTTCTTTGTCAGCCTGCGGTACCGCCTTGGCCATCGCTGACGGCGTTGGCACCGTGGCCGTGTATGGCGTGAAAACTGTGATCAATACGGTAGACGCCATCACGCCCGATATCGTGAACAAGAAAAAAGACTAACTTTTGTTGGGCTGAGGTCTCAAGAACCCCTTCATCCAGCCGATATCGTGAGGATGGCTGAAGAAACTCCAGAAATTCCCAAAGACGCTGAATCGAGCACCCCTGAGCTGCCCGAGTCAGCGGCGGCTGCGCCCGCACAAGCCAGCGAACCCCCAGAAGTCACAGAGTCAACAAAAGCATCAGAAGCAAACGAAGCTGCAATAACCAGTGAATTGGCGGCGGCTGAAGTCACTGAAGCGGCTGGACCTAAAGAGCCTGATGCGGTTCAGCCCTTCATCGACAAGGTGTTTGAAACCATCGCCCATGAAGTGGATGACGAAAAGGTCGAATTGTTTTTGCGCACCCACATCAAAACCTTTCGTGAAGAGTGGGACGCCTTGTCCGACACGGCCAAAGACGCCTACGTGCATATGATGGCGTCGCAGTTGGTTCAGCGCAAAGCCGCTGCCACACGGATCCAAATTTACCAAGCCTTCAATTTGCCCGTGCCATCGGCGCAAACCATTTTGTTGGAGTCCCTCAAACAGTCACAAATTAAGCCGCAAAAGCGCCAACCCGTGCTGCTGATGCCACCGAATTTGCGGCCTACTTCTTCCCAGAAGCGCTAGTTTTGGCAGCCAAATAATCGGCCAAGCTCGCTTGGCTCTGGCGCACGCCGCTATTGGCACTGTCTTTGGCCACCGCACCCCGAATTTGCTTGATCAACAAGCCCTTCACATCACCTTGCAAAGTTTGTGAACGCAGTTCGATGTAGCGCATTTGCGCTTTGGTGGGGTCCAACTTTGATTCCGACATGGCTTGCAACCACAAGCCATCATCACGCGTACCCGCCTCAAGCTCACGCAAAACCAAGGCGCGCACCATATTGGAAGAAGGCTGAGACATACAGCGGCTCCTAAAAAATTAATCGTCTTTGGCAGCGTTCAAGGCCTCGACCATGCCCTGTAACAGGGTTTCGCCCTCATGGGCACCCGAGAGGCCCACTTGGCCGTTGAAGATGAAAAAAGGCACGCCCGAGATACCCATCTCACGCGCCGCCTTGTCACTGTCAAGGGTTTGGCTGTGCAAGCCAGCGTCTTGCAAATGCTGCTGCGCCAAATCACGCGACATGCCCGCAGATTCGGCAATCTCTATCAAGACCGACGCTTCGGTTAAATTGCGCCCCTCTATAAAGTAGGCTTTGAAAAACGCCTCCACCATGGCGTCTTGGGCCAATCCTGGCTCAGCGGCTGCGATCAAACTGTGCGCCACCACCGTGTTGGGCTGACGCGTGATGCGATCAAACGCCAAGGCAAGCCCAGCTTCTTTACCCACGGCTGCAATGTGCTCGTATTTGGCAACGCCAGCCGCACCAAATTTATTGAAGACATAGTCCGCGCGGGGGATCCCCTCGGGGGGTAAATCGGGGTTGAGCTGAAAGGTATGCCACCGCACCTCAGGGTCCACATCGGGGTGCTGAACTGCCAAAAGTGCCAAAGCGCGTTCTAAACGACGTTTACCTATGTAGCACCAAGGGCAAACAACATCGGAGACAACATCAATGGTGAGCGTTTTCATGGGGGTTCTTGCTTTCTGCCACAATGCCCCAACTGTAGCTCTATCGCCAATAAAAAAGGAATGCATATCATGGCCAGCGATTTGATCAAACATATCACCGACACCAGTTTTGAAGTGGACGTGCTGCAAGCGGACAAACCCGTCTTGGTGGACTATTGGGCCGAATGGTGCGGTCCTTGCAAAATGATTGCCCCCATCTTGGATGAAGTGGCCACCGCTTACGAAGGCAAGCTCCAAATCGCCAAAATGAACGTGGACGAAAATCGCGACATCCCTGGCAAACTTGGCATTCGTGGCATTCCCACCTTGATGGTGTTCAAAAGCGGTCAACTCGCCGCCACCAAAGTGGGCGCCATGAGCAAAGCACAATTAACAGCCTTCATCGACCAACAACTGGCCTAATTCACCACAAACAGCCGTTTCAAGAGCCTGCAGATTCTTAGATTTGCAGGCTTTTTTCCTGCCATAATCCACTTCGAATTCACTTTCCAGCCCATTGCGGCCACTTGGCTTCCCATCAGGGCTTGAATTCCGGTCCAGAGGTTTTCTCTCCTCGCTCCGACCTCCCCCCTATCTTTTATTAACGAACTCCCTACTGGAGTCCCAAGATGCATCTGAACGAACTCAAGGCACTGCACGTGTCTGAAGTGCTGAAACAAGCCGAAGAACTCGAAATCGAAAACACAGGCCGAATGCGCAAGCAAGAGCTGATGTTTGCCATCATTAAAAAACGCGCCCGCGCTGGCGAACAGGTGTTTGCCGATGGGGTGCTTGAGATCTTGCCCGACGGCTTTGGCTTCTTGCGCAGCCCCGACACCAGCTACACCGCCTCGACGGACGACATCTACATCAGCCCCAGCCAGGTGCGCCGCTTCAACTTGCATACCGGCGACATGATTGAAGGCGAAGTGCGTATTCCCAAAGACGGCGAACGCTACTTTGCCCTGACCAAGCTCGACAAGGTCAACGACGACCTGCCCGAAAACAACAAGCACAAGGTCATGTTTGAGAACTTGACCCCCCTGTTCCCCCGCGAACAAATGAAGCTCGAGCGAGACATCAAAGGTGAAGAAAACATCACTGGCCGCATCATCGACATCATTGCGCCCATCGGCAAAGGCCAACGCGCTTTGGTGGTGGCCCCGCCCAAGAGTGGCAAAACCGTGATGATGCAGCACATCGCCCACGCCATCGCGGCCAACTACCCCGATGCCCATATGATGGTGCTGCTGGTCGACGAGCGTCCCGAAGAAGTGACTGAAATGCAGCGCTCTGTCAAAGCCGAGGTGATTGCCTCCACCTTCGACGAACCCGCCGCACGCCACGTCCACGTGGCTGAAATGGTGATTGAACGCGCCAAGCGTTTGGTGGAACTGAAAAAAGATGTGGTCATCTTGCTCGACTCTATTACCCGACTTGCCCGCGCCTACAACAACGTGGTGCCCTCATCGGGCAAGGTCTTGTCCGGCGGTGTCGACTCCAACGCCTTGCAACGCCCCAAGCGCTTTTTTGGTGCAGCCCGCAAAGTGGAAGAAGGCGGCTCACTCACCATCATCGCCACGGCCTTGGTGGACACGGGCAGTCGCATGGACGAAGTGATTTTTGAAGAATTCAAAGGCACGGGCAACTGCGAAATTCACCTCGACCGCCGCTTGTATGAAAAGCGTGTGTTCCCTGCCATCCAACTCAACCGCAGCGGCACACGCCGCGAAGAGTTGTTGCTGCCCCCAGAGATCTTGTCCAAAACACGCATCTTGCGCCAGTTCATGTACAACATGGACGAAATCGAGTCCATGGAAATGGTCTTAAAGAGCATGAAGGCGACCAAGTCCAACGTCGAGTTCTTCGACATGATGCGTCGCGGCGGTTAACCGCCAAATCAATTCGGCGCTAAAAACTCCCGACTGATGCTCGCGCCAATCTCATTCACACGGTCTAAGAACTGCGTGAGGTAGGCGTGCAGCCCATTGGTCAAAATTTCATCGATGCGACTGAACTCCATCTCTGCACACAGCTTGCCCGCGCGGCGATAGCTTTCTAACGAACGGTCATCTGACACCATCGACAAATTGGTGACCACGCCGTTCAAACACGCATGGAGCGAACGCGGCATGTCCGCGCGCAAGATCAATAACTCGGCCACCCGCTCTGGGTGAATCACATCGCGGTAGACCTTGCGGTAAATCTCAAAGCCCGACACGCTGCGCAAAATGGCGCTCCAATGGTAGAAATCGTGTTGCTCGCTTTTCTCGCTGCCATCGGCAAACAAGTCACCGTGCACAGCATGGAATTTCACATCCACCAAGCGTGCGGTGTTGTCAGCGCGTTCAAGAAAGGTGCCCAAGCGCATAAAGTGCAAGGCCTCATCCATCAACATGGTGCCAACTGTCACGCCGCGTGACAGGTGCGAGCGAAACTTGACCCATTCAAAAAATTCGCCAGGGTCGCTCTCGAGCAAACCACTCTTCAAGATGCGGTTGAGCTCTAACCAAGTTTGGTTTTGCGTTTCCCACACCTCGGTGGTCAGGCTGCCGCGAACAGCGCGTGCATTTTCACGTGCGGCACGCAAGCAAGAGATGATGGACGACGGGTTGCTCTCGTCCTTGACCATGAACTCCATCACGCGCGGTGGCGTGATATCGCCATGGCGCGCTTGGTAGGCAGGCAGCAGCTCACTGATGGACAGCAAGCCCTGCCAGCCCAACAGCGCCACTTCGGCAGACTGCGGCAGCAGCGAGGTTTGATAGTTCACGTCCAGCAGGCGTGCCGTGTTCTCAGCCCGCTCGGTATAACGGGACATCCAAAACAAGTGGTCAGCGGTACGGCTCAGCATTGTTAAACCTCAAGAATCCATGTGTCTTTGGTGCCGCCGCCTTGGGACGAATTCACCACCAGTGAGCCTTCTTTCAGCGCGACGCGGGTCAAACCGCCAGGCACCATTTGCACGGTCTTACCGCTCAACACGAAGGGGCGCAAATCGATGTGACGGGGCGCGATGCCACTCTCTACATAGGTGGGGCAACTCGACAAGCTCAACGTCGGTTGCGAGATGTAACCATCGGGATTGGCCAGCAACACTTGGCGGAACTCTTCAATCTCAGCCTTGGTCGCGGCAGGCCCAACCAACATGCCGTAGCCGCCGGCGCCATGCACTTCTTTCACCACCAGCTTGTCCAAGTTGGCCAGCGTGTAGGCCAAGTCGTCTTTCTTACGGCATTGGAAAGTGGGCACATTATTTAAGATGGGCTTTTCACCCAAATAGAACTCAATCATTTGCGGCACGTAGGGATAGATGGACTTGTCGTCGGCAATGCCGGTGCCTACTGCGTTGCAAATATTCACATGGCCCGCGCGATAAGCATCGATCAAACCGTCGCAGCCGAGGGTGGAAGTCGCGCGAAACACGCTCGGGTCCAAAAAGTCGTCATCGACTCGACGGTAAATCACGTCCACGCGTTTGCGGCCACGGGTCGTGCGCATGTAAACGAACCTATCCCTCACAAACAGGTCTTGCCCTTCGACCAACTCCACGCCCATTTGCTGCGCTAAGAAAGCATGCTCGAAGTAGGCGCTGTTGTACATGCCGGGTGTGAGCACCACCACGGTAGGGTTATCGGTCGTGGGAGGACTGCTGGCGCGCAAAGTCTCTAGCAATAGATCGGGGTAATGCGCCACAGGGGCCACGCGGTGTTGGCTAAACAACTCGGGGAAGAGTCGCATCATCATCTTGCGGTCTTCCAGCATATAGCTCACGCCGCTGGGCACACGCAAGTTATCTTCAAGCACGTAGTACTCGCCATGACCTTGTGCATCAGGGGCTCGCACCATGTCGATGCCGCTGATCTGTGAATACACCTTATGGGGCACATCTACGCCAAGCATTTCTGGGCGGTACTGCGCATTGTTCAAAATCTGTTCGCTGGGAATCAGGCCAGCTTTGAGAATTGTTTGCTCGTGGTACACGTCATGGATAAACAAGTTGAGCGCGTTCACACGCTGCACCAAACCTTGTTGCATGCTGGTCCACTCATGCGCGGGGATGATGCGCGGGATCAGGTCAAACGGAATCAATCGCTCGGTCCCGGCACCGTCTTCATCTTTGTCGCCATACACCGCAAAGGTGATGCCGACACGACGAAAAATCATTTCTGCCTCTTCGCGCCTGTCGCGCATGGTCTGGGGATCCTGGCGCTTGAGCCAATCCAAGTAGTTCCTGTAGTGGGGGCGCACCGCGCTGTCCACAAACGGCAGCTGGGCGTACATTTCGTCAAACTTGTGCATCTTTGGAACTCCTGCCCTACCGCACGCAATTTGAGTGCCAACTCTTAGAAGATGTGCTGCCAGTAACGTTGGCGATGATTTCGCTCACACTGCACCAAGTTGGGCTGCTCGCTGCGCCAAGTCGATGCACCACAACGAGGCGTCTGCACCACTTGCACCCCTAATTCGCTGTAGCGACTCAGAACCTCAGGTCTTGGATGGCCAAACCGATTACGGTAGCCCGCTTGCACGACGGCGACGCGCGGCTGAACGGCCGCTAAAAAATCGACCGTGGACGAGGTGGCACTGCCATGATGCGGCACCAGCAACCAATCGGCTTTTAGCGCTTGACCACTTTGCACCAGACTTTGTTCTTGTGCCGCCTCAATGTCACCCGCGAGCAGTGCCGATGTGTTGTGTGCCGTCACACGCAACACACAACTCAGGGCATTGGGTTTGAGCTTGCGCGCATAGTCTGCTCCACTCGGGTGTAAGACCTCAAACTGCACACCATCCCACACCCACAATTGGCCGCGCTCGCAACGCTCCATAGGACCCAGTTGTTGCAACGGGTGCGCCAAAGGTATGGAGCTCAACACCAGGGCTTGCGGCTGCATGGCCATCACCGCAGGCGCGCCCCCGCTGTGGTCGCTGTCTTGGTGGCTGATCACGATGCGGTCTAGCCGCTCACCCCACGCACGCAACAAGGGCACGATCACGCGTTGGCCTGCATCGGTCTCGGCCGAATAGCGCGGTCCTGTGTCGTAGAGCAAACTGTGCGTCGCCGTGCGCACGAGCACCGCATGGCCCTGCCCCATATCGACCGCCACCAATTCGAATGTGCCATGCGCAGGGCGCGGCGTTTGCCAACTGAGCATGGGCAGCACCAAGGCCACGCCAAACAAGCGCAGCCACATGGGCACACGCATGGCCCAAAGGCCCATGCCGACCAGTGCGGCAGCGCCTGCCCACCCAGGCACTGCGGGCACAGACCCTTGCGCCCAAGACACCCCCGCAGCGGCCTTCAGAACCCACATGAAGACCCGCAAAGCCTCGGCCGCCATGTCCCAAGACATGGGCAATAACAACCCCAGCCAGCACAGCGGCGTGACCACCAAAGTCACCCACGGCACGGCCAGCAAATTGGCCAATAAGCCCACGACAGACACTTGATGAAACAGCAGCAAACTCAACGGGGCCAAGCACACGCTCATCAGCCATTGCTCTCGACCCATGCGCTGCACGGCTCCCCACAAAGAGCTGACGGGCTTTTGCGCGCCTGAGGCAAACAGCACACCCACCGCGACAAAGCTCAGCCAAAAGCCCGCTTGCATCAGCGCCCAAGGATCAAGCGCCAGCACCACCGCGCACACCGTCAGCCACACCTGTATCCAAGGCCAGCGAAGACCATAGAGGCGCAACAGGGTCACCACGCCCAACATCCACACTGTGCGCTGCGCTGGCACGCCCCAGCCGGTGAAGATGGCATAGGTCAGTGCCACACACGCCGCACACACACTGGCGGCGATGGGAGCCGGCAGCCACAAACTCCAAGGTTGGCGAGGCGACCACGCATCACTGTGCCGCCACAGCCATCCGATGCACATGGCAGCCAACCAAGCCAAGCCTGTGATGTGCAGACCCGAAATAGCCATCAGGTGCGCCACGCCCGTGGCTCGAAACACATCCCAGTCCGCGCGCTCAATCGCCGCTTGGTCTCCCACCAACAAGGCCGCCACAATGCCTGCCATCGCGGGGTCTGACACCTGGTGCTCAATGGCGCTGCGCACGCGCTGACGCAGCCGCTCGACCGGATGCGCCCAAGTTGGCCCCAGCCACAGCGGTGGCGTGTCTTTGGCCCCGTTGCGCACATAGCCCGTGGCTTGCAAACCTTGCTCCCACAACCACAGCTCGTAATCAAACCCATGCGGGTTGATGTGACCATGCGGCGCTTTGAGGCGCACCGTCAACTGCCAGCGGTCACCCGGGCGTAAGTCGGCGGGCGGCGCTTGCACTTTGTCGTCATGGCCCTTCCATCGGTTGCCATACCACCCCAACAGCAATTGCGGCGGCAGCTTGACAGGCGTGCCGTCACTCTGCTGCGCGGACTGCACCTCAAAGCGAAAGCGCGCACTGTCTTCCATGCGCTGCGGCAAATTGGCCACGATGCCCACCACTTGCAAAGTGTGGCCTTCGAGCGCGGGGTTCATAGCGCTTTGCGCGAAGTGGCTGGCACGCGCACCCGCCTGCGAAAAGGCCAACACACCCGCTAAGACCAGCCAAACGCCAGCTTGCATCCAAGCGACAGCCAGCAGGCGCTTGAAATGCACGACCGCCCAAGCCATCGCCAAAGCCGCTGCGCCCAGCCCCCCGTACCCCTCACCCGGCCACAACTGCTCTTGCTGCAGCTGCAAAGCCGTGCCCACGATCCAGCCCAAAGCCCATGGTGTGATGACAGAAAACATAACTGCATCTTGGGCGCAACACAGCCCCATGTGGGCGATGCCCACTCACAAGTTAAAAAGCCCCAACCATGCGGCAGGGGCTTGATGCATCCCAGGGGTGATCGGGATGGGCTTAGCCTGAAGCGGCTTTAGCGCCGCCGCACACTTCTTTCTTCAAAGCCGCCAAGTAGGTGTTGGGGCGAATCGGGTATTCGCGGGGGCGCCACTCTTGCACATCGTCCGAGGCCACCTCTTTGCCTTTGCCCATTTGCTTGTCAAAGTAGCTCACCGACAGGCGCACCACCGTGTCGTTCTTGCAGTACATGCGCACGCGCAGCATCATCGACTTGTAGTTTTCGCCGGAGGGGGTTTTGTCACCCTTGGGCAAATCGGTCAGCACCCAGGCGTAGCGCGACACGTGCACTGGCATGACCGCTTCTTTGTCAAAGTAGTACGTGACGTCTTCGTCCTTCACCAACTCGCTCCACTCAGCCGAAGCTGGCGCGGTCCAAGCCAGCAAGCTGACCAGCACGAAAGCAACAACAGAACAATGGCGTGAACGCATGAAAGACCACAAAGAGAGTTTGACTTGCCTAGGGTATCGGCGGAGCCGCTCAAAACTTGAGCCAGACATGCGCCCAAATGTGCACCGCTTTGGCGCACAAGGCTTGGCGCGTGTCTTGCTAGACAAAAGGCATGTCCATCCATGCCGCACTCCACCACGTCACCCGTTACAGCTATGACCGACTGGTTGAGCTTGGCCCCCAGGTTGTCCGCCTGCGCCCTGCCCCCCATTGCCGAAGCCATGTAATTTCTTACTCGCTCAAAGTCGAGCCCGAACATTTCATCAACTGGCAGCAAGACCCCTTTGCCAATTACCAAGCCCGTTTGGTGTTTCACGAAAAGACACGTGAGTTCAAAGTCACGGTGGACTTGGTGGTGGAGATGGCGGTCTACAACCCATTCGACTTTTTCCTTGAGCCACACGCCGAAAAATTTCCCTTTGCTTACGGTTTGACTGCCGCTCAGGAGTTGGCGCCGTATTTGGTGACCAACCGCTTCACCCCCAACTTCAAACACTATTTCAACAGCATCGACTTCAAAGCCTTGAAGCGTGAGCCCATTCGCACCATCGACTTTTTGGTGGACATCAACCGCAAGTTACACGAAAACATTGCTTACACCATCCGCATGGAGCCAGGCGTGCAAACGCCAGAGGAAACGCTGACGCTGCGCAGCGGCTCTTGCCGAGACACCGCTTGGTTGCTCGTCAACTTACTGCGCCATTGTGGCTTGGCGGCCCGGTTTGCGTCTGGCTATTTGATTCAACTCGCCCCCGACGTGAAGTCGCTTGACGGCCCCAGCGGCACTGAAGTGGACTTCACCGACTTACACGCCTGGTGCGAGGTGTACCTGCCTGGTGCGGGTTGGGTTGGCCTTGATCCGACCTCAGGCCTGCTGGCAGGCGAGGGCCACATTCCGTTGGCTTGCACACCGCAGCCATCGAGTGCCGCACCAATTGAAGGCTTGGTCGACGAAGCCGAGGTGGTGTTTGGCCATGAAATGAAAGTGACCCGCGTGCTTGAATCGCCCCGCGTGACCAAGCCCTACACCGAAGACGAATGGACAAAAGTACTGGCCTTGGGCGACGAGGTAGACCGTCGCCTGCAAGCGGGTGATGTGCGATTGACCATGGGGGGTGAGCCCACCTTTGTCGGTGTGCATGACCGCGACGCACCAGAATGGAACACTGATGCACTGGGACCGACCAAACGTGGCTTTGCCACTGAATTGGTGCACAAGCTGCGCGCCGAATATGGGAACGGCGGCTTCTTGCATTTCGGCCAAGGTAAGTGGTACCCAGGAGAACAGTTGCCGCGCTGGGCTTTGGGCATTTACTGGCGCACCGACGGCCAACCTTGTTGGCACAACCCTGATCTGTTTGCCGACGAACGCGTGCCGAGCCAGTACACCCATGAAGACGCCCGGCGCTTCACCCAAACCTTGGCGCACAAGCTGGGGCTGGACGGCCAGTACATCACCCCCGGCTATGAAGACACGTGGTACTACCTGTGGCGCGAGCGGCGCCTGCCCGTGAACGTGGACCCATTTGATGCCAAGCTCGACGACGAGATGGAGCGCGTGCGGCTGCGCCGCGTCTTTGGCCAAGGCCTCGACAAAACCGTGGGCTATGTGTTGCCACTCAAAGCAGCCGAGGTGGCTGGTGGACCCCGCTGGACCACCGGTCCTTGGTTTTTGCGTGACGAGCGCATGTACCTCGTGCCTGGCGACTCGCCCATGGGACTTCGCTTGCCCCTTGACTCACTGCCGTGGGTCAGCCAAGCCGACTATCCCTACGCGATTGAGCAAGACCACTTCGCAGAGCGCAAGCCACTGGTCCATGCAGCGGCCTTGCGAGCGCAGTACGCGCACCCTGCACGCCACGCACACGTTGCCCCCCACCCAGGTCACCCCATCAACACGCATGTGGCGGGCGGCGGCATGGCCCAGGGTGGCACAGTAGGTCTGCAAACAGGCACCCCGCATCCTGTACCGGCCAAAGACCAATCGGCGCATTGGATCACCCGCACTGCGATTTGCGTGGAAGTCCGCGATCCATCGCGTGCCAACGGTCCCGCTGTTGAGTTGAAAGCGATGGACCACCCGCAGGGTTTGATTTATGTCTTCATGCCGCCACTGGGTATCTTGGAGGACTACCTCGAACTGCTCAGCGCCATTGAAGCCACCGCCGAAGAACTGGGCGTGCGTATTGTGTTGGAAGGGTACCCACCCCCCCGTGATGTGCGCCTGAAAGTGCTGCAAGTCACCCCTGACCCAGGGGTGATTGAAGTCAACATTCATCCCGCCCACAACTGGCTGGAAATCGTGGCAAACACGGAGTTCTTGTACAAGGCGGCATTTGAATCACGCCTGTCGGCTGAGAAGTTCATGACCGATGGTCGCCACACCGGCACGGGGGGCGGCAACCACATCGTCATGGGGGGAGCGACGCCTGCGGACAGTCCGTTTTTGCGCAAGCCCGAGCTGCTGGCTTCACTCATCCTATATTGGCACAACCATCCGTCATTGAGCTATTTGTTCAGCGGCATGTTCATTGGCCCCACCAGCCAAGCACCGCGTGTGGACGAAGCCCGCAACGACCAAATTTACGAGCTCGAAATTGCGCTGGCTGAAATCCGTCGACACAGCGACATGTATGGTCTGAGCAGCGCCGGGGCGTCCCAAGTTGATGAACCTGGCTTCATGCCACCGTGGATCGTGGACCGCACGCTGCGCAACTTGCTGATTGACGTCACGGGTAACACCCACCGCAGTGAGTTTTGCATCGACAAACTCTACTCACCCGATTCGTCCACCGGACGTTTGGGTCTGCTGGAGCTTCGTGCCTTTGAGATGCCGCCTCACGAACGCATGAGCATCGTGCAGCAACTGTTGCTGCGCGCCTTGGTCGCACGTTTTTGGGAGGCGCCTTACCGAGCGCCTGCCACCCGCTGGGGCACCGAGCTGCACGACCGTTTCTTGCTGCCACATTTCGTCAAAGCTGACTTTGACGATGTCCTCACCGAACTGGGTGACTGCGGCTTTCAATTCGATCCCGCGTGGTTTGCCCCACACTTTGAATTTCGCTTCCCACGTGTGGGCGACTTGCAAACACTGGGCATCAACCTGACGCTGCGCAACGCCCTAGAGCCATGGCA
>JAVLFR010000120.1:0-2700 GCA_046052785.1 Limnohabitans sp.
CGTAATTGCCAAAACGGCTAGGCGGCAGGGTGGGTTGGCGCAAGGGTTGATAGCGCGGGATGTTGGTTCGCAAAGAGCCCATCGCGTTGGTACCCAAGCGCGACAAACCGACAAACTCCAGTTGGAACAAAATGCGTTGTCGTGACACGCCGTCTGCAATTTGTTGCCGCTCAAGCACCGTGCGACTGAGCCAACATCCTGCATCGTATTCGAAGCCCAAAATGGTCTCGACCGGCTTTTTGGTCATCATGTCTACGTTGACCCGCGCCACGCTGAACCAGCGTCCTTCGCCCAAGCCCCGCCCCAGTCCATCATGGCTGTCGCTGCCGCCCCACAGGTCGTGCAGGGGCCATTGCCAACCCAGATCAACTTGTTTTGACAAGGCATGGCCATTGGCATCATTTTCGGAGCGCAAGGCCGCGTTGATCACACGGTAAGACCCGGGGTTGTAGCGACCACCCACCACGCGGCGCAAAAAGTTGTCGTTTTTGGGATCGTATTGCACCGTCGAATCCACAGCCCACACGCGTGACAGGTTCACGGCGGCGCCCGCCAAAATATCGCTCACACCGGCTTTCGCCGTGGGCTCGTCGGGCAGCGTGACGCGCTGCTCTTGCATACGCAACCGTTGCGCCAGACCAAACCGAGCGCCCTCGGCCCCTGTTTGCGGGTCAATGAAGCGCGACGTGGCCCCGAGGGTGAGCAGCTTGCTGTCAGAAATTCGATCATGGCCACCGAACGCGTTTTCAGTGAAGATGCTGGCAAAGTTAAAGGCATTGACGCCAGAATCGTAGTTGGGCAAATAGCCCTGCGCGCGATAAGGCGTGTTGACATAAAACACGCGCGGCTCAAGGGTTTGCGTCCACGCCCGATCAAACCAGCGGTTGCTGCGCTCAAAGGCCATGCCCGCGTCGAGGCTGAAAGTGGGCACCGTGACGCCCGCCGAGGCTTGACCTTGATGGCCCGTGTAGAAGGGTGTGGAGGGCAGGCCGCCGTCAAACTGGTAACTGCGGCCATGCAGTTGCACTTTGGGCGTGACGTAGCCGTAGGGGGTGACAAAGGGTCGACTCAGCTGCGCCCAAGAGACAGCGCGGTCAGCATTGGGGGCGCAGTTGTTTTGCGTTGTGAGGCCTTTGGCGTAGACAGTGTCGCAGTCCAGTGTGCGCGCCGACTCAAAGCGTGTGTAGTCGCCATCCAAGCTGAAATCAAAACCCCCTGCCAGGTTGAAACGCTGGATGCGCGCAGTCAGTTGGGGCAAACGGTCAAAGGGCGGCGTGATTCTGTTGGCGGTGTTTGCCAAGTCTTGCAAGGTCTGCCACTTTTGCGCCCGCAGGCCTGTGGTGATGAAGCCATCGGTCCACGAAACGCCCACATCACTCGACAGCAGCCGTTGGATGCCCAGGGTGCTGCCCAGCGAAAAGTCTTTCCAGTAGTTCTCGTCACTCACGCGGTTGACGTTCAGGGTCAAGCCCAGTTCGCCCCCCGCCAGGGCGGGCTGGATCAGGCCCTTGTGTGCGAAGTTCATCCCCCAGCGGGTCTGGCCTTCACGCAGTTTGTCGCTGTGCATGTAGTCAAACCGCATCAGACCTTGAAAAGGCGTCTGAGGGCCGGTGCCTTCCAAATAACGCAACTCGGTGCTGAGCTTGATGCCGCGCTGACTCCAATAGGTGGGCGTGAAGGTGATGTCTCGGTTCGGCGCCAAGTTCCAGTAATACGGCTGCGAGTACTCCAAGCCGCCAATGTTGTCCACGCCAATACTGGGCGGCAAAAAGCCCGACTTGCGCTCATCATCCAGTGGGAAGTCAATTGCAGGAATGGGCAGCACGGGCAAGCCCTTGAAGTTGATCGTTCCGCCCTCGATCAAGCCTAGGCGGCGATCGGCGTCGGTCGTGATTTTGTCGGCGCTAAAGAACCAATCAGGTATCCAGGTGGGCCCAGGCTTGCGTTGGCAGGTGGTGAAGCTCGCGTTGTGCATGACCGAATGCGAGGGGTCGACAAAGTCGATGCGCGAGGCGCTGCCATAGGCATTGTTCTTTAACAGGCGGTAGCTGGGTTGCGTGAAAAAACCTTCAAACGCATCCAATTGCAAATCGAGCGCAGGCCCCTCGTAGACATTGCCCGCGCGGTTGATGTACACATTGCCTCGCGCTTTGGCGAGGTCGCTGCTGGGGTCGTAATCGACCTGGTCAGCCTTGAGAATGATCTCGCCGCGGCGCAACACCACTTGGCCCTCAAGCGTTGTGCGCTGGTTGACGCTTTCCTTGAGCACATTGCTTTCTAGGAACGTGGGCAATTGCTTGCGCGCCTCGGGTGAAATGACCTCTTGCAGCGCATTGCTCGAGCGCAACACCAAGGGCGGGTCGTTGGGGGTTTGCGCGTGCACCCACCCAAGGCCGCCACCCATGCCCATCACCAGCCATGACCAGGCACGAGTTTGGCGGTGAAAATGAAGCAACAGCATGAAAACGGGAAGACCTTCAATGGAACAACCCCCGTCGGCAGCGGGGCCCTAAAAGTCGGGGCTGCGTGGGGCCGTTTGTAGAATTGAGATTATCCATGAGCACACCTCCTATTTCTGAGCCCTTGGGCACATTCCATCAAGCGCCCCAGCCCGCCCCCATCGAATGGTCTGAGCCCGAGCGCCAACGCGCTTTTCACCAGTGGCTCGAGGCTGTCTCTTATACACATCTGACGCTGCCG
>JAVLFR010000121.1:0-3320 GCA_046052785.1 Limnohabitans sp.
CATCAAGCGCGCCAAGTAATAGGTGTTGGTCACCGCAATGCCACACTCACCGCTGGCGACGGCTTTGATTTGGTCGGTGTCGCCGCCCTTGGGTGTCCGGGCCATGTTGTCGACTAGGCCTTTGAGCCACGTTTCAGTGGCAGCAGGACCGAGGTGCTCGGTCATCGCACCAAACAAGCTCAGGTTGTAGGGGTGCGAGCCCGAGCGGATGCACAACTGGCCTTTGTTTTTGGGGTCGGCCAATTTCTCATAAGTGTCTACATCGCCCTTGTTGACCTTGAGCTTGTCGTACACCACCACGCGAGCGCGGGTGGACAAGCCAAACCAAGCCGTTCCATCGTCGGTGGGCTTAGAGCGCAGTTGTGAGGGAATGGCGGTTTCCAAAGTCTTGGATTTGACGGGCAAGAACATGCCATCGACTTCGCCCTTCCACAAGCGCGCGGCATCGACCAACAAGATCACATCGGCCGGTGATGCCGAGCCCTCGGCCTTCAAGCGGGCAATGATGCCCGCATCGTCTGAGTCGACACGGTTGATTTTGATGCCCGTGGCTTTGGTGAAGTCGCTGTACAGCGCTTCGTCAGTGGGGTAGTGACGGGCTGAGTACAGGTTGATGACTGCCTCGCTGGCCAGGACGGGGGCGCTGAATAAGACAGCTGACACAGCAGAAATAGCCAAGGACAAAACGGTGAGGGTGCGGCGCATGAGCGACTCCAAGTTAAAAATCTTGAATGCAGTGTACATCAAATGCGAATCATTATCATTTGACTTGTATCAAATGCCCTGCCGAATGGGCAAGATGTCGTTCGTTGGATCAGCCACGGCTTGGCGGTGCTTCAATGGCGACGCAGGGTTCGGCTCAGCAAAATGACGGGCAACAAGCCCACCAGCACCAAGGCCAGCGAGGGCAAAGCGGCTTCGCCCAAGCGCTCGTCACGCGCCAGTTGGTAGGCCATGACGGCCAAGGTGTCGGTGTTGAAAGGGCGCAGCACCAAGGTGGCGGGCAGCTCTTTCATCACATCGACCAGCACCAGCAGCGCGGCGGCGGCGACTGGTTTTTTCAGCAAAGGCCAATGCACGCGGCGCACCAAAGAAAACCCTGAGGTGCCCAACATGCGCGCGCTGTCGTCCAGCGAAGCCGGCACACGGGCGTAGCCGCTTTGCACCGACTGCAAAGCCACTGCCACAAACCGCACGAGGTAGGCCCACACCAAGCCCAGCACGGTGGCGGTTAGCCAAAAGCCCACGCCCGACTGTGGCCACGTGGCCTGCACCCAACCCACTGGCAAGAGCAAGCCCACCACAATCACCGCGCCGGGCACGGCATAACCCAAGCTCACCAGGCTTGTGACTTGGCGGGTGAGCCAGTTGGGGTGCAAGCGGGCAAGGGCCGCCAACAGCAAAGCAGCGCCCACAGCTAACAGCGCCGTCATGCCGCCCAGTGACAAGCTGGTGGCAGACCATTGCACAAAACGGCCCCAAGGCAAATCCATGAGGCCATCGCCTTGCACCAAAGCGCGCAACATAAAAAGCACAGGCAACACAAAGCCGCACAACACGGGCAGCACACACAGTATCCAAACGAAGGCCGCAGACGCGCCGTGCAGCTTCAACGGCTGCGACTCGCTGCCGTGGCGATCCACGCGGTCGCTGGAAAAACGCAAGCGCGATTGCGCACGTTGCTCGGCCGCCAGCAAGCCGACGACCACCACCAACAGCAAGGTGGCCAGTTGCGCGGCGGCAATGCGGTTGTCCATCACCAGCCAAGCTTTGTAAATGCCAGCCGTGAAAGTTTGAATGCCAAAGTAGCTCGACACGCCAAAGTCGGCCAGCGTCTCCATCAAGGCCAAAGCGGTGCCTGCGGCAATGGCGGGGCGCGCCAATGGCAAGGCCACGCGCAAGATGCGGCGCGACAGCGGCGCACCGAGCAAACGTGCCGCTTCCATCAAATGGTTGGCACGCTCAGACAGCGCGGTCCGGGCCAGCAAATACACATAGGGGTAAAGCGCGAGGGTGAATACACAGGCCGCACCCCAAACATTGCGCACGTCAGGAATCACGCGGCCTTCTAAGCCCAACACAGCCCGTAGGCTGGTTTGCAGTGGGCCGCTGAATTGCAAGTAATCGGTGTACGCATAAGCCACCACGTAGGCAGGCATGGCCAAGGGCAGGAGCAGCGCCCATTCCAAACTGCGGCGCATGGGGAAATCAAACAAAGTCACCGCCGCCGCCGACACCGTACCCATGCTGATGACCCCCACGCTCACCAACAGACACAGCAGCAACGAGGTGCCCACATAGTCGGGCAGCACGGTGCGCGACATCTCAGCCAAGATGCTGGCCGAGACGTCGTTCCACTGTGCCCACGAAAACAGCACGGTCAAAACGGGCAATGCCAACAGCATGGCCAGCAAAGCCAATACACAGCATAACAACAAGCGGAAGCTAAAAACCATGCGGCATTGTAGGTAGCCGCACAGCGCGTGGCGGTAAAGGGCGTCTCTACAATGGCACTATGTTTTTAGATGTCGCGCAGCTCTCCGTCAGCTACCCAGATCGCAGCCGCCCTTCGGTGGACCGCGTGACGTTGAGTCTGCGTGCGGGCGAAATGGGGGTGCTCATTGGCCCTTCAGGCTGCGGCAAAACCACGCTGTTGCGCGCGGTGGCGGGTCTGGAGCGTGTCAGTGCTGGCGAGATTCGGTTGGCCCAAGCGATGGTCAGCAGTGGCCACGTGCACGTGGCGCCCGAGGCGCGACGCATTGGCATGGTGTTTCAAGACTACGCGCTATTTCCGCACCTCAGCGTGCACGACAACGTGAGCTTTGGCCTACACAAACTGCCCCGTGCTGAGCGCGAAGCCCGTGTGCACGAAGTGTTGGCGCTGGTTGGTTTGAGCAGCAGCGCGCAGCGTTTTCCGCACGAACTGTCGGGCGGCCAACAGCAGCGCGTGGCTTTGGCCCGTGCTTTGGCACCGAAGCCGCAACTGTTGTTGCTCGACGAACCCTTCTCTAACCTCGATGTGGAGTTGCGTGAGCGTTTGGCTTTGGAAGTACGCGGCATTTTGAAAGAAGCACAAACCACGGCTTTGTTTGTCACGCATGACCAAATGGAAGCCTTTGCGATTGGCGATGTGATTGGTGTCATGTCGGAAGGCCGCTTGCACCAATGGGACGATGCTTACACGCTTTACCACCGCCCAGCCACCCGCTTTGTGGCCGAGTTCATTGGGCATGGGGTGTTTACCCCCGCCACGCTGCGCGAAGAAAACAACCAAGTGGTGGTGCATACCCCCATGGGTGATTTGGTGGACGTGGCCGAAT
>JAVLFR010000122.1:0-9126 GCA_046052785.1 Limnohabitans sp.
CGTTAGTCAAGACGGCCCGCATGGCCCACCCCCCCGCCTCATGCCAGGTCGCGCCATGCTCGAGCTCGCCATTGACGCCCACGATGGCGCCTTTGCCGTAGGTCTCAATATGGCTGGCACCACCCAAAGCGGCCACCAGCTGGGGCACCATCTCATTGGCCAGGTTGCGGGCTTGTTTGACGAACTCGGCCAATTCGCTCGCGTCAGCGAAACGCCCTGCAAATGGGTTGTTCACAACCACGGCAATCACGCCAATCTGCAATGGCGTCTGCGCTGCTGCGCCACCTTCGTGGTGGGTGGTTTCGATGTTCAGAATTTTTTTGCGAACTTGGATCATGGTCATAACTCCTCGGTTGAGATATCAGTGAATAACGCGAATGGCTTTCAAAATACGATCTGGGGACACGGGTAAATCTGTCACCTGACCATTGAGCGGAAACAGCGCGTCATTGACAGCGTTGACCACCGCCGCAATGGCGCCAGTGATCCCCGCTTCGCCCACACCTTTGGCGCCAAGCTTGGAAGATTGGGTGGGCGTGACCACATGGCCCACGCAAATATCTGGCATTTCGCCCGCCATGGGCGTGAGGTATTCCGCCATGGTGGCGTTCATCAGCTGACCCTGGTCGTCATACAAACAACCTTCCAGCAAAGCCTGCCCGATACCCTGGACCACCGCACCACGCAACTGCTCATCGGCCAGTGCTGGGTTGATCACCACACCGCAGTCGTCGACGATCCAGTGTTTGAGCAGACGCACACAACCCGTGCGTATGTCGACCTCGACCCAGCTGGCCTGCACACCGTTGGTGTAGATACCGCCATCGTAGTCACGCTGGGCATAAAAGCGGGTGATGGCCAATTGCGGAACGGGCCCTGACTTGAACAAGTCTGGCCTCACATAAGCCGCTTGGCAAAGCTGCGCCAAGGTGCCAAGACATTGCCCATTGAGTGAGTCGACCAGTTGACCGCCTAGCAATTCAATGCGGCCCTGCGGGACGTCCCACAAAACACTGGCGCAACGCAGCACCTCATCTTTGAGCGCCAAGCTGGCTTGTAAAGCAGCTTCGCCAGCCACGCCCGTGCCTCTGGAGCCCCAGTTGCCGCCACCCACGGGTGCTAACGCGGTGTCCCCCAACTGCATGCGAACAGCCGACAGCGGCAGGTCGAGGGTGTGGGCAACGATTTGCGTCAGCGCCGTTTCGGTGCCTTGCCCCGTATCGGTGGCGCCGCTGCTGCACAGCACGGTGCCATCCACCTGCAATTGAACGGTGCATCCATCGTTGGCGGCAATCGGCGCACCGCCTCGGCCATAGGTGGCAGAACCATGGTTTGAGTTTTCAACAAAGGTGGCCAAGCCGATGCCTTGGTAACGGCCCTCAGCGCGGGCTTGCGCTTGGGCTTGGCGCAGCGCAGGGTAGTCCATCAGGCTGACCAGCTCGCGCAAACAGGCCTCGTGCGAGAGGGCTTCCAGCTTGGTGCCCGACAGCAGCTCAGCCGGGTAATCCGCGTCTGCCCGATAGTTATGAAAACGAAACGCCACGGGGTCAACGTTTAGCTGACGCGCCGCGCACTCCACGGCCATTTCTGTGAGCAGACAAACAATGGGGTGCCCCACACCTCTGTACATGCCGTAAGGCGTTTTGTTTTGAAATGCGACCCGCACATGCGCGTGCATGGCCGCAAATTGATAGGGTGCACCCAGCAAGTTGACCACGTGGCGGACCTCGTTGACGCTGCCGCGAGGATGCTTGGAATACGCACCGATGCCGAGCAAGCCATCGACACCGAAGGCGCGAATTCGATGGTCTGGCGAGACCGCAATTTCAACCCGCGCCGCATGTGCCCTCGCGTGAACATCACTGCTGAACGACTCAAGTCGGTCGGCGATGAACTTGACCGGACGGCCCAGCCATCGCGACAACATCACTGCCGCAAATTCATCGGGGTACGCGTGAATTTTCAAACCAAAACTGCCGCCAGTCTCTAAGCCCACCACACGCACTCGGTTTTCTGCGAGCCGCAGATGTTTGGCCAACACGCTTTGCATCATGTGCGGCACTTGGGTGCCGGTCCAAACCGTCAATTCCTCGCGACCAGCATCCCATTCAGCCACCAAGCCACGGGGCTCCAGCGTGACTGCTGTGACGCGGGTGGTCGAAATGTTCAAAGACAAGCTCAAAGCCGATCGGGCCACTTCAGCCGCATAGTCACCGCGGTCGACACGGGCCTCATAGGCCAAATTGGCTTTTTCCAAATCGGGGTGAATGGCGATGGCGCCGTCAGCCAAAGCAGCCTGGGGGTCGACCACGGGCGTCAGCGGCTCCCAGTCCACCTCAATCAGCGCCAGCGCATCTTCGGCCAGCGCGCGGGTCTGGGCCGCGACCATGACCACTGGCTCACCCTGCCAACGTGCCGTGTCTAAGGCCAAGGGCCACTGGGGCGCCGACACCATGCCGGGCAAGTGATGCAGGACGCCTAAAAAAGGCTCGCAGTGTGCACGCAAGTCGTCGCCAGTCAGCACACTGACAACACCCGGCATGGCACGCGCTGCTGCCGTGTCAATCGAGGTGATATGCGCATGAGCATAGGGACTGCGCAAAAAGCAGACATGCACCATGCGCGGCAGTTCGATATCGTCGCAGTAGCGCGCATGTCCCTGGACCAATCGCTTGGCGCCGACACGCGGCACCGCAGCGCCGATGCCCTCGTCCTTGTGGGTTGTAGACATCTCAGCGCGCTCCACCGCCGGCCTTTCGCAAAGTCTGAGCCGCATCCATCACCGCGTTGACGATGGACTCATAGCCCGTGCAACGACAGTAATTTCCCGACAGATACTCCCGCACGTCTTCGCGGCTTGGCTCAGGTTGAGCTTGCAGCAACTCAGCAGCCGTGAGCACCATGCCTGCTGTGCAAAATCCGCACTGCATGGCATGGCAACGAACAAAGCTGTCTTGTAGGGCCCGAACCACGGGGTCATCAGTCAGCCCCTCGATGGTGAACACCTGCGCGGCATCGGCTTGCACGGCCAGACAAAGACAACTGCGTACCGCTCGGCCATGAACGCGCACCGTGCAGGCGCCACACACGCCATACTCACATCCGATGTGTGTGCCTTTGAACCCTTGTGACTCTCGCAAAAAATCCCCCAAATGTTGGCGGACTGAAACCTGAGCCAGCACCGGCTGGCCATTGAGTTGCAATTCGATAGTGCGCCCAGTGTCGGGCGCGAGATCATTGAAACAGGTCATGAATGACATCCTCGAGCACCGAGCGCCCAATGTACTTTTTGGCTTGGCTTGAACACCACAAGTCTGCCGATGGTTGCATCTCTCGCTCATACACCTCAAGCGCCATCGTCACGGCCTGGGCTGGCGTGTCGGCAGCTTCGATGGCCTGGGAAATCTGGGTTGCCAAAACGGGGTAATCCCCCACGGCAAAGAAACTGAGTCCGACATCCGTCAAGCGCTGACCACGGCGCCGCGCTTGAGCGGCAAGCCCGACCATGGCATAGTCACCCCGACGGCGGGCCACCTCTTTGAAGCCCGTTTGCATGGCATCCACGCGCGCAAATTCAACGGCCACGATCATCTCGTCGGCGGCACAAGCATTGCGGAACATGCCTTGATAAAAAGACTGGGCGGACACGCGCCGCAAGCCCCCTGATTTACTTTGAAGTATGAATGTGGCGCCAGCGGCCACGGCACAGGCCGGCAACTCAGAAGCGGGGTCTCCCAACGCTAAGCTGCCACCAATCGTGCCTCGGTGCCTGATGCCCGGGTGGGCAATCCAAGGTGCCGCACGGTGCAGCAAAGGCAAATAGGTCTGTACGACTGGCGAGGTGATGAGATCGGCATGACGGGTGAGCGCAGGCAGCCGCACCACATCGGGGGTCACTTGGGGCTCGCCTGACAGATCTTGCACACGATTGATGTCAATCAGCAAAGCAGGCGCGCTGAGCCTGAGGGCCAGTGAAGGCAACAGACTCTGCCCGCCTGCCAAGAGCCGCGCATCGTCCCCATGCTCACTCAGCAATTCGAGGCAGTGCTCGAGAGATTGAGCCCGCACGTATTTAAAGGGTGCCGCCTTCAAGTTGGTTGCCTGCTAAGTCCGATTTTTGACCGCCCGAGGGTTTGCCCATGGCGAGAAAACATTGATTGATTCACCCTAATTACTATATAGTAATTTGATTCTGATGTGAACAAGGTTTTCTGCTGATGACCATGACTTGGCGAGCGTGTGTTTTGCGACAGCTGAATAAGCCCAATGCAGGCACGCCTAAACACGGCGGCCTTTTTGAAGGCTTTGTTGAAGCGATCGAGTCTGGCGCGCTCAAGCCCGGACAAAAACTTCCCACTGAAACGGCGCTGGCCGAACTGCTTCCCGTGAGCATCGGCACCATTCAGCGCGCCCTGGGCTCCTTGGTGCGTGCGGGCTTGGTGGTTCGTCGACGTGGGGCCGGCAGCTTTGTCTCGCATCCTCAACATTTGCTAGAGCAACCCTTGCACTGCCGCTTTGTGGGGCCGAATGGTTTCTTGCCGGTTTATTCGCAACTCATGGGCAAGAAGTTAATGCGGGCGCGCGGCCCTTGGTCTGTTCCTTTGAATCAAAACGGGCAAAGTGTTTTGAGGATTGATCGCAAGATTTCAATCAACCGAGAGTTCCATGTTCTCAGCCGAATCTATGTGGACATGCTTCGTTTTCCGCTGCTCATGACGAGTCCCCAGGCTGAGCTGGCCAGTGCCAACATCAAGCTGCTGCTGACAAAGCACTACCGTGTTTGCATTTCGCACATTGAGCAGTCGATGAAGATTGAGCCATTCGGCGCCACATTACAACGCCTCATGGAACTGCCACCCGATGCCGTTGGCGCCAAGTTGGAACTGCTGGCAGTGGAAGCTGGCGGCCAGGCTGTGATGTACCAAGAACTCTATGTCCCCACCAACCCCTATCGCTTGGTGGTGTCTGACAAATTCAGCGCAACGCAAGATGCCTCTTCGCCATCCGACGAAGCGCGATCCAATTACCCGTTCAGCAGACTCTAAACCTCAAAGGAGACACGTCATGAAGTCATTGAAATTACTCACTTCTGCACTAGCCGCAATGTGCGCGTTGAGCTTAGGCGGGCCAGCGCAAGCCCAGAGCGCTGACCCTTACCCGAACAAACCCATTCGTTTTGTGGTGCCGTTTGCCGCTGGCGGCCCCACCGATGTGATCGCTCGGGTGATTGCCACCCACCTCAAAAACTCGCTGGGACAACCTGTGGTGATTGAAAACCGCACGGGGGCGGGCGGCAATATCGCCATCAAGAGCGTGGCCACCGCGCCAGCCGACGGCTACACCTTGCTGTTTTCTAGCTCGAACATTGTGTCCAACCCTGCCATGCAAGCGCCTTTTGATCCCATCAAGGATTTTGCGCCCATCACCTATGCAGCGGTATCACCCAACATCATTTACGTGCACCCTTCGTCGCCCATTCAAAACGTCGCCGATTTGGCCGCCCACCTGAAACAAAAACGCACACCAACCACCTATGGCACGCCAGGTGTGGGCACCACACCCCATATCGCTTGCGAAGGCTTGAAGTTAGCCGCCAACGGCGAAGCCGTGCATGTGCCCTACCAAGGCGCAGCGCCAGTGGTGAATGCGGTGCTGGGCAATCAGCTCACTTTTGGCTGCTCCGCCTTGCCCCCCACCACATCGCACGTGAAGGCTGGCACCTTGCGCGCCATCGCTGTGACCAGCGCACGCAGAAGCGCTGTGATGCCCAATGTGCCAACCTTGGCGGAGTCAGGCTTTCCAGACGTAGTGGCTGATAACCTCCAAGGCCTGCTCGCCCCAGCGGGTACACCGCCAGCCATTGTTGACAAACTGCACAAAGCAGTCGCCGCCATCTTGAGTCAGCCTGAGGTGCGCGACCAATTGCAAAACATAGGCTTTGACTTGTACGCCACAACGCCCGCTGAATTTAGCCGCATCATCGCGGTGGAACTCGAGCGCTACACGCAGATCATTCGACGCGCCGGCATCAAGGCAGAGTAAGCAAGATGAGCCGGCTGGCTCATTAGCCAATCGCCTCATCCAACACTTCGATCCAATGGCGCACCGGCACCTCGGTGCCGCTTTGCAAATGGGTGATGCAACCCACGTTGGCACTCAAAATGGCCTTGGGTTTGAGCGCATCGAGGTGGCCTAACTTGCGGTCACGCAAGGTGGTGCTGATGCCAGGGTTCAACACACTGTAAGTGCCCGCGGAGCCGCAGCACAAATGCGACTCTGTGTTGGCCACTTGAATGGCAAAGCCCAACTCGGCCAAATGCTTTTCAACACCGCCTTTGAGCTGCTGGCCGTGCTGCAAGGTGCAGGGCGGGTGAAAGGCTTGCATGCCTGCGTTGGCGAGCACTTGGGCTTTCAACTGAGGCTTGAGCACGGGCACCAACTCGGGCAACAACTCACTCAAGTCTTGCGTGAGGTCGCTGATGCGTTGGGCTTTGGCGGCGTAAGCTGGATCGTCTTTGAGCACATGGCCGTAGTCTTTGACCATCACGCCGCAGCCAGAGGCGTTCATCACAATGGCCTCCACACCTTGCTCGACAAACGGCCACCATGCATCGATGTTGGCGCGCATGTGGGCCATGCCACCCCTTTGGTCGTTCAAGTGAAATTTCACCGCGCCGCAGCAACCCGCATTGGGCGCCACCAGTGTTTGAATGCCCACCGCATTCAACACACGCGCCGTGGCAGTGTTGATGTTGGGCAGCATCGCCGGCTGCACACAGCCTGCGAGCATGAGCACTTTGCGTGCGTGGGTTTGGGTGGGCCACACAACCCCGTTGCGCTCGGCGGTTTGAGGTGCGGGCACTTTGTTTTTAAGCTTGACGGGCAAGATACCGCGCACCGCTTGGCCCAGCTTCATGGCAGGCGCAAACAGTGGCGAGGGCAAGCCTTCTTTCAAAGCCCAACGCAACAATCGCTCGCCCATGGGGCGCGGCACTTGGGCGTCCACCACTTGGCGACCCACATCCACCAAGTGGCCATATTGCACCCCGCTGGGGCAGGTGGTTTCGCAGTTGCGGCAGGTCAGGCAACGGTCCAAATGCAGCTGTGTTTTGCGGGTCGGGGTGACCCCCTCGAACACTTGTTTGATCAAATAAATCCGCCCACGCGGGCCATCGAGCTCATCACCCAGCAATTGGTAAGTGGGGCATGTGGCGGTGCAAAAACCGCAGTGCACACACTTGCGCAAAATGGCTTCGGCTGCTTCTCCCTCAGGCGTGCCGACGTATTGGGGGGCCAGGTTGGTTTGCATGTTGGGATGTGGGTAAGAGTCGGTGTGTCAAATGCGCCCGGGGTTGAAGATGCCCGCTGGGTCAAATTGTTTTCTAAGTTCGTCTTGTATGCGTTGCTGCACCCTGTTGAGTGGGGTGTACACGCCCGCTTGCTTGTCCACATCGCCAAAAGTTTGGCGGCTGGCCGCACTGGTGCGAAACAAAGTGGCATGGCCCCCCGCACGCACGGCGGCCTCTCGCACCTGGGCCGCGTCGGCCGCTGGTGCCCACAACCAACGCTGTGCGCCATGCCACTCGACATACTGCGCACACGTTGCGCCGTTCGCGCGCACGGCCAACACGGGGGTGGTTTGCGGCACGCTCAAGCGCCACAAGCAGTCTTGCTCGGTGGGCGCGTTGAAGAAGTCCAAGCTTTGCTCGCCACTGGCTTGCCAATCGTGGGCCGCATCAGCACGGTTCATGCGCGTGACCTGCGCGCCCAAAGCTTGCACCTGGGCGCTCATCTTGATCACGGCTGCGTCGACGGCGGCCACAGCACCGCGCAGGCGCACAAATAAAAAGTCTTGCGCAGGCGTGGCGGTGGTGTCATGCACCCACGCGCTCGCGTTCAAAGGCAAGGGTTGACCGCCCCATTGGTTAAGAAGTGTCAAGGCTTGCGCTTGTGACACCCCCGCGCACACCAAGGTGGCTTCGCCAGGGGCGACGGGCAAGACTTTCAAAGACACTTCGGTGATGAGACCCAATTGGCCCCAGCTCCCCGCCAGCAATCGCGACACGTCGTAGCCCGCCACGTTCTTCATCACTTGGCCGCCAAAGGTCAGGTGCTCGCCTTTGCCATTGATCACGCGCGCGCCCAACACAAAATCGCGCACCGCGCCCACACTGGCACGCGCAGGGCCGCTCAGGCCCGCCGCCACCATGCCGCCCAGGGTCGCGCCCGCGCCAAAGTGCGGCGGCTCAAACGCCAAAGACTGCCCGTGTTCGGCCAAGGCGGCCTCGACCTCTGCCAAGGGCGTGCCGCATCGCACCGTGATCACCAACTCGCTGGGTTCGTAACTCAAAATGCCGCTGTATGCGCGCGTGTCCAACACCTCGCCTTGCAACGCTTGACCTAAGAAGTCTTTACTGCCACCGCCACGCAATCGCAAGGCCTGACCTGTTTGAGCAGCTTGAAGAATGCGATCGGTGAAATGCTGAAGGGTGGCTTGCATGAGGCTCATGGTAGCCGCAGAGGCAGGCTGAGATTTTGAATTTTTTGCACAGCCTCCTCAAATTTCACTCGGCCACAAAAAAGCCCGCCCTGATCGCTCAGGTGCGGGCTGTCAAGTCCAAGGAAAACTTGAAGAGCTTGAAAGATTTAACGGTGGTAGGCCGTCTCGCCGTGTGAGCTGATGTCCAGACCCTCGCGCTCGTCTTCTTCGCTGACGCGCAGGCCCACCAAAGCGTCCACCACTTTGAAGCCAATGAAAGACACCACACCCGACCAAACAATGGTGGTGATCACAGCTTCGAGCTGGATCAGCACTTGGCCGCCGATAGAGTAATCAGCGCTCGCGGCATTGGCCACGTAATCGAAGATGCCCGTGCCGCCGAGTGAGGGCGCTGCAAACACGCCCGTCAACAACGCGCCCACAATACCGCCGACGCCGTGCACACCGAACACATCGAGTGAGTCGTCAGCACCCAACAGGCGCTTCAGACCGTTGACACCCCACAAGCAGAGGAAGCCACCTGCTGCACCGATCACGATGGCACCCATGGGGCCCACAAAACCGGCTGCAGGGGTGATCACCACGAGGCCAGCAACGGCACCCGAGGCAGCACCCAACATGGAGGC
>JAVLFR010000123.1:0-9478 GCA_046052785.1 Limnohabitans sp.
ACACCATGTCTTCGGCATTTGAAGCCTTGGGTTTGTCCTTGCCTTACTCCTCGACCATGGCCAACCCCCATGACGAGAAAATGAACTCAGCGCAGGAATCCGCTCGGGTGTTGATTGAAGCGATCAAGCAAGACATCAAACCACGCGACATCGTGACCAAAGAAGCCTTAGAAAACGCGGTGGCCGTCATCATGGCCACGGGTGGTTCGACCAATGCGGTGCTGCACTTTTTGGCCATCGCACATGCCGCTGGCGTGGATTGGACAATTGACGACTTCGAACGTGTTCGCCGCAAAGTGCCCGTGCTGTGCGACTTAAAACCCAGCGGCAAGTACTTGGCCGTCGACCTGCACAAGGCAGGTGGCATTCCCCAAGTGATGAAAATTTTGCTGAAAGCTGGCTTGTTACACGGGGATTGCTTGACCATCACGGGCAAGACCGTGGCAGAGACGTTGAAAGACATTCCCGACGTACCCCGCGCTGACCAAGACGTGATTCGTCCCATCGACAAACCCATGTACGCCGAAGGCCACTTGGCCATTCTCAAAGGCAACCTGTCACCTGAAGGCGCAGTGGCCAAAATCACAGGTTTGAAAAACCCCGTCATCACAGGGCCAGCACGCGTGTTTGATGATGAACAGTCGGCTCTCCAAGCCATCTTGGACGGCAAGATCGTTGCGGGTGATGTCATGGTCTTGCGCTACCTCGGCCCCAAAGGCGGCCCAGGCATGCCTGAAATGTTGGCCCCAACGGGCGCTTTGATCGGCGCTGGTTTGGGTGAAAGTGTGGGCCTGATCACCGATGGCCGATTCTCTGGTGGCACATGGGGCATGGTGGTGGGACACGTGGCGCCAGAGGCTGCTGCAGGTGGCAATATTGCCTTTGTGCACGAAGGTGACTCCATCACCATCGACGCTCGTCAGTTGTTACTGCAATTGAATGTGGATGACGCAGTGCTGGCCCAACGCAAAGTAGGTTGGAAAGCGCCATTGCCACGTTACATGCGCGGTGTGCAAGCTAAATTCGCATTCAATGCCTCAAGCGCCAGCAAAGGTGCGGTGCTTGACAACTATTGATCAAACTCGATTTTTTGGGGAAGGGGTAACACGAGGCCGAGTCTCAGTGTGCCCCAGCCACGGGAATCTCATTCACACGATTATTCAAGGGCTGGGCGCAAAGCCAACGCTTTAGATTATCTAAAAACATCTGATTAACTCGCTGCGCATTGCCATCAGAATGCCCAGCTGCGTGGGGGGTGATCATGACGTTAGGCATCCCCCAAAGCGGCGAGTCAACGGCCAAGGGCTCTGTGTCAAATACATCGAGAAACGCGCCCTGTAATTGGCCACGTTGCAACGCATCAATGAGCGCGTCTTGCACCACGACCTCACCACGCGCCACATTGATGAGTTGCGCCCCTGGCGACAAGGCCTGCAACACTTGCGCATTCACCAAGCCGCGTGTGGTGTGCGTGAGCGGACAGGCCAAAATTAACCAGTCTGTGCGCGGCAACACGGCCTGCATATCCTCAAAACGAACCATCTCAATACCGTTGTGCTGACCGGTAGCCTTTGTGCGAATCACAATGACCTTCAAACCCAGTGCTGACAACAGTTGCGCCAACTCTTGACCAATTGGCCCCCAGCCCACAACGGTGGCCGTTTGCCCTGGCAGATCGCGCGGCATGCGGCCTTCGCCTAACAAGGGCAACCATTGACGATGCTGCTGCTGCGTCCACAACATGGGAAAGCGCTTATTCAACGCCAGCAATCCCGCGAGCGCCATGGCAGCCACGACGCGGGCATTCGCGCCAGAAGAGGTGCTAACTTGCACACCCCGCTGAACCAAGGACTGGTAAATGGGTCGATCTGCGCCCGCCGAGTGGATGTGTACCCATTTCAGACCCGTGTTATCCAACATCAAGTCATAACACGCTTGGAGTTCAGGGTGAACTTGGTGCTTGGTCGATGAACCAGTGACTTCGCGCGAGATAAAAGCGAGATCAATGTCACGACGCTGCAAAGCCACTGCTGATTCAAGCGATACCAACTCAAGCGCATGTCCTTGTGCGTGCTGCAAAATTTGCGGACTCAGTTGCTCCAGCATTTTTTGCGACAACATCAGTCGAACAGGTTGACGCATGACTTGTCTCACTCTGCCCGAGCGCCTGACTCACGCACAATCACGCGCCACTTGTCGTGTTCGCGCTGTGTGAACTGACCAAATTGGGCGGATGAACCACCGACGGGGTCGGCACCTTGGGCGATCATTTGTTGCTCCACGCCTGGCATGCTCAACATCTCGTTGACCGCTTTATTGACGGCAGTGATCACCGCTTCAGGTGTTCCTTTAGGCGCAAAAAATCCAAACCATGAGCCTGCCTCAAAGTTAGGAAAGCCTTTTTCAACAACAGTAGGCACGTCTGGTAGAGCCCTTGATCGTTTGAGACTACTGACTGCAATCGGGCGTAATTTACCCGCAGTGATGTGTTGCATGACGGAGGGAATCGTGGCAAACATGAACTGGATGCGTCCGGCCAACAAATCCTTGAGGGCATCAGCGCCTTTGTAGGGGATGTGCGTGGCATCAAACCCAACACGCCTGCCCAACATAAAACTAGACAGATGCGACGATGTGCCGATACCAGTAGATCCATAATTCAAATTATTCGGATTAGCCTTGGCATAAGCCACCAGCTCTTCCATGGTTTGGGCTGGCACACTGGGATGAACCACTAAGACATTGGGCACATCGGCAATCTGCACGATAGGCACCAAGTCAGTCAACGGGTTGTACGGGAGCTTGCCATACAAGCTAGGGTTCACCGCGATCGGTCCGACTGAATTGACAAGCAATGTGTAGCCATCTGCGGGAGCGCGCACAACAAGTTCTGTCCCTAGGTTGCCACCTGCACCAGGCTTGTTGTCAATCACGAAAGGTTGCTTGAGTTTGTCAGATAACTGTTGCGCGACCATACGTGCCAAGATGTCTGTGGTGCCTCCAGCAGTGAAGGCAACCACGACCTTGACTGGCTTGCTCGGATAGCTTTGTGCCAACGCGCAAGAGGTTGAAAAAGCAAGCCCCGCCATCACTGTCAAGGCACCCACGACACAACGCAGCGGTGAAATCATCTGTAGAAACTTAAAGTTATTCATGTTGTCTCCAATATTTTCTGACCCAACGCTTTCGCGTTCAGGTGCGGCTAGGCCAGACGCCCCGATCAAGTTTTGTAGCTTGGGTCCATGCGATCTAGCTTGCGCAAAAGCGCAGGCCACTCCATCAGTCCATAAGGTCTGCGCGTGCCGGGCTGGTAGTTGTTCCACGTCTTCTCAAGAATCGGCTGCGCCACTTTGACCAACGGTGTGTTACATGCCATGGCTGCCAACTGCGAATGACAAGACAGCTCAAGGCGATGCATCCAATTGAAGGCTTCGCCCACAGAGCGCCCTACCACCAAGGCACCGTGATTTCGCAACATCAGCGCCTCGCCTTGGCCGAGGTCAGCCAAGAGTGATGCCTTCTCTTCGTGGTCCAACACCACACCTTGGTAGTCGTGATAGCCGATTTTGAGAAAACGCATGGCAGTTTGCGTGATGGGCAAAAGCCCACATTCCAGCGAGGACACTGCCATCGATGCCCAGCTGTGCGTGTGAATCACGCAAGCAATTTCGGGCCGAGCGTCGTGCACAGCGCTGTGAATGACATAACCAGCCTTGTTGATACCGTAGTTCAAATCACCAAAGTCAGGCTGAGCCAAGATGTTGCCGTGAATATCAATCTTGATCAGGCTTGATGCCGTGATCTCTTCGTACATCATGCCGTAGGCATTGATCAAAAAAGCGCCAGGCTCACCAGGCACATGCGATGAAATGTGATTGGCCATCATGTCTGACATGCCGTAGAGATTCACCAATCGATAACAAGCCGCCAAATCAACGCGGGCCTGCCACTCTTGTGAGGAGCAACGCGACTTCATCGACTCTATGTTGAGCACTCCGTTTTCCACCATCGCACGCACTCCTTGTTAGTCCAACTTGACGCCTGCACTGCTCACGAGTTTGACCCAAAACTTGGCATCCTCTTGAAGGAAAGCGCCAAATTGTTCAGGCGACTTGGACAAGTCAACATCCGTGCCTTCACGCGCCAAAATCGCTTTGACATTGGCCTGATCCATCGCAAATTGAGCGGCCTCGTAAATTTTCTTCACCACGGGTGCGGGCGTAGCCGCAGGGACAAAGATGCCATACCAAAATTCGATGTTGTACTCTGGCAAACCCGCTTCACGCATGCCAGGCACGCCAGGAACCAAGGTTGTCCGTTCACGCATACTGACCGCTAGCGCTTTGAGGCGACCAGCCTGCACCATCGGCAACACGGAGGGTGGCGTGCCAAAAGTCACTTGGGTATCGCCCGCAATAATGGACTGAATAGCGGGGCCACCGCCTCGAAAGGGAATATGCGTCAAGTCAACATTGGCCAACTGGGTAAAAAGCGCACCGCCCAGATGAGGCGCTGAACCATTGCCTGAGGTGGCGTAGTTGATGCGCCCTGGCTCTTTTTTGGCACGCGCGATCAAGTCTTGAACCGTGTTGATGCCAATGCTCGGATTAACCGCAATCACCAAAGGCGAGGTGGTGATCTTTGTCACTGGCGCGAGATCTTTGGGGGTGTAACCCAACTTGGGGTTGAGCGCTGGGTTGACCGACATGCTGCTGGGACTGGCAATTAGGATGCTGTACCCATCAGCGGGTGCCTTAGACACCATTTCGGCCGCGATGCTCGAGCCCGCCCCTGCGCGGTTCTCTACCACCACGCTGGTGCCGAGTGCACGACCAAAGGCTTCGCTCATGGTGCGTGCCACATGATCCGCAGCACCGCCGGGTGCAAAACCCACCACAAGTTTGACCGGCTTGTTCGGATAAACCGATGCGGTCTGTGCTTGCGCACTGCAAGCAAACACCAGCAAAGCCAATGTGCTGAAAATATTTCTTTGAATCATCATTTGTCTCCTAACCCTAATTGAGCTTATTGAATACGGATCACGATTTTCCCTGTGTGTTGGTTGCTCTCCATGTGGGCCTTGGCTTGTGGCATCTCTTGAAAGCTGAAAACTTGGTCAACCCAGGGTCGAATGCGCCCATCAGCAAAGGCAGGCAACATGTGCGCAACAAACTGCGGAATGCCACTGGCGCGCTGGACAGCTGTGCGCAACTTATTTGAGACGCCAAAGACCGTCAGACGTTTGGCATGCACTGCCTCGAGATCAATAGGGGCATTCAAAGTGCCATCCACATATCCCACGATACCCATACGCCCCTGGAACGCCAAGCATCGCAGACTTTCCGCAAACACTGTTCCTCCAACGGTGTTCACGGCCAAATTGACCCCTTGACCCTCGGTCGCCCCCATCACCGCCGACTGAAAGTCAGGCTGACGGGTGCACAACCCCACATCTAAGCCCAAGACCTTCAGTTGATCCAGCTTTTCTTGCGAACCCGAAGTGCCAATCACCTTGGCGCCCAACACCTTGGCCATTTGCAAGGACGCCACGCCGACACCTGACGACACCCCGTTGATGAGTAGCCACTGGTCAGTTTGCAACTGCCCCTGCAACACCAATAGGTCATAGGTCACGAGGAAGGTCAATGGAATAGACGCCGCTTCTTCCAAAGTCAAATTGCTAGGGACCCGCATCATTTCGCGCACATCCATCAGGGCGTATTGCGAGAACGCTCCAGGACAGCGCCCCATGACTACATCGCCCACTTGCCACTCCGTCACGCCCTCTCCTACTTGCACAATTTCGCCTGCGCCTTCCATGCCTGCAGGTTTGGCGCTCCCGGCAGCGTGAAGGCCGTGACCGTGGATGAATTCGCCACGGTTGAGCGAAGCGGCATGCATTTTCACTACCACCTGATGCGGTCCAGGTTGCGGCTTGGCCACCTCTCGCAAGTCCAGTTTCGCGCCGGCGTCATCCGACACCATCCAGTACGACAACATATGTTTACTCCTTATGCGGGCATTGGCCGTCAGAGGCCCTTGAACACAGGCTTGCGTTTTTCCATAAAGGCCTTGCGACCCTCTGCATAGTCAGCGCTGTCAAAGCAGGCGCGAATCAATTGCTGGCAATGAACCAAATCGGCGTCGGGTGAAGTTTTGAGAATTTCACGGGTGATGAATTTAGCCGCTTGAATGGTGAGTGGCGCGTTATCGGCCAGCGCACAGGTGTACTCAGCTAACAGGTCGGGCAAAGCGTCCACAGCGGCAACGCGCGAGACCAAGCCCAAGCGAAGTGCCTCGGCGGCATCAATGCGACGCGCCGTGAAAAACAAATCTTTGGCTGCGCCAGGCCCCAACAAATCGACCAAATTCTTCATGGCTGAATAGCGGTAGCCCAAGCCCAGGCGGCCTGCGGGAACTGAAAAAACCGCATCGCTGGCAGCGATCCGCATGTCGCAACTGATGGCCACATTGATGCCGCCACCAATGCAGTAGCCCTTGATGCAAGCCAGTGTCGGTTTAGAAAAGTTGTAAATCCCCATGAGTGCGGCTTCGGCCATGGCCTCGTAGCGCGTCACGGCCTCCTGCGCGGCGCGCATGTCTTCGAACTGAGAAATATCGGCGCCCGACACAAAAGCTTTTTCGCCCGCGCCCTTGAACACGACCAAACGAACGCGACTGTCTTTCTCCGCCTGCGCCAACAGCACGGGCACAGCCTCCCACATGTCCACACTCAGGGCGTTGTGTCGCGCAGGGTTGTTAAATTCAATGAACAGCGTGCTACCGTCAAACCAGGTGTTCACCCGCTCGGTGGGCGAGGTGTAAGTGATGTCATTCATTCAATAAACTCCAGCGGATTTGAGACGCTCCAAGTCAGCACCGCTCACACCCAGTTCGCCCAAAATTTCTTCGCTGTGCTCCCCTCTTCTGGGTGTTGCACGCGCAATATGGCTAGGTGTGCGCTCTAACTGAACGGGCTGTCCAACAAGGCGCTGAGGCCCTTGGTGAGGAGACACCACGTGTTTGACCATGTTGAGGTGCTGAACTTGGGGCTCTTCAAAAACAGCATCCATGCTGTTGATCAAGCCACAAGCAACCCCGCCTTCATTGAGTTGCTTGATCCAATGTGCGCAGTCTTGGCGGGCCAAGCGTTCGTTGATCTCGGCATTCAACGCATCGCGGTTGACTGATCGACTGGGTTTGTCTTTGTAACGCTCATCCGTGATCCACTGCGGTGCGCCCAAGATTTCACAGAACCTTTCCCAAATTTTGGAGCCAAACACCGCGATGTTCATGTAGCCGTCGCGCGCCTTGTACACACCGGTGGGGATGCTGGTGGGGTGAAAGTTGCCCGCTTGTGTGGCGACTTCACCATCAATCAGCCAACGCGACGTCTGGAAGTCCATCATGTAAACCATCGACTCGAGCAGCGAGGTGTGCAGCCACTGGCCCAGGCCGGACTTTTGCCGCTCGATCACCGCCACCAAAATGCCCTGCGCGGCAAAAATACCAGCACATAAATCGGCAATCGGTATCCCGACTCGCATGGGGGCTTCCCCCTGCTGGCCAGTGACGGACATCAATCCGCCCATGCCCTGCGCAATTTGGTCAAAGCCTGGGCGCTGAGCCAGCGGACCTGTCTGGCCAAATCCAGAGATGCTGGCGTAAATCAAACTTGGATTTTCTGATTTGAGGCTGTCGTAATCAATGCCCAGACGAAACTTCACATCCGGTCGGAAGTTCTCCACCACCACATCGGCCTTGGCAATCAGCTGCTTGAGCAGCGCAATGCCTTCGGGCTCTTTGAGGTTGAGGGTGATCGAGCGTTTGTTGCGGTGGGTGTACTGGTAGTCCGAGCCCTCTTGCCCGCCTAGGGTGTCGTCGCCGCGCATGTGCTCGGGCATTTGCACTTGCACCACATCGGCCCCCCAATCAGCCAACTGGCGGCAACAGGTGGGGCCAGCGCGCACTTGTGTGAGATCGATCACACGCAGGTGCGAAAGCGCTGAAGAGGCTGGAATATGGGGCATGTCATGCGTCCTATGTGATTTCAAAAGCGTGCTGGAGTTTTACCGTGAAGACACCCAGTGTCAACATTTTTAGAAATTGTCGACTTCCCTTTGAGAGTGTCACCTCGCACAGTCTGCTCGCCTGTTCTATTTGGTCACCTTGAAGACACACCCCTCAAAACGCACTTCATGCTGCGCAGCACACAAGCACGTACCCCATTGATTGTCGAAGGCTCATGGTGGCATTGACCGATGAAATCAAACGGTTGCTAAGATTGGGGTCACAGATAAACAACGCCACCCACCCAGCAACCCAGAGGCGGTTTGAATGAAACACTTGCTCACTTTTTTAATCTCTTTGAGCTTTTTCGGTTTGTCCACTTGTGCTTGGGCCGACAACGCTTTGGCCACCTCTAAAAACTGCATGGCTTGCCACGCCACAGAGAGAAAACTGGTGGGGCCTGCCTTCAAAGATGTGGCGGCTAAGTATGCGAACGACAAAACAGCCGTCGACAAACTCGCCACCAAAATTCAAAAAGGTGGCGCTGGCGTGTGGGGCCCCGTAGGCATGCCCGCCAACACCCAAGTCAGCGATGCGGACGCCAAGAAACTGGCGGCTTGGGTGCTGACTCTCAAATAAGCGGCAGCCTCGCGCTGAAAGCATAACGACAGCGGCCTTGAGTAAACTCAGCCGCTGTTCTTCTTATCGGCCTTTTTCAGGACTTCATCCATGACTACGATACGCCAAAACGACCTGATCGAATCGGTCGCTGCCGCACTGCAATACATCAGCTACTACCACCCGGCTGACTTTATTTCCCACTTAGCCAGCGCCTACGAGCGCGAGCAAAGCCCAGCAGCCAAAGATGCCATTGCGCAAATACTGACCAACAGCAAGATGAGTGCCTTTGGCCACCGCCCCATGTGCCAAGACACGGGCATCGTGAACGTGTTCTTAAAAATCGGCATGGACGTGCGCTGGGAGGGTTTCACGGGTGGTTTGGAAGACGCCATCAACGAAGGTGTGCGCCGTGGCTACAACCACCCCGACAACATGCTGCGCGCTTCGGTGGTGGATGACCCTCAATTCGCCCGCAAAAACACCAAAGACAACACACCTGCCGTCATCTTTACCCAAATCGTGCCTGGCAACACCTTGGACATCACGGTGGCAGCCAAGGGCGGGGGCAGCGAAAACAAATCCAAGATGGTCATGCTCAACCCAAGCGACAGCGTGGTGGATTGGGTGCTCAAAACCGTGCCCACCATGGGCGCGGGCTGGTGCCCCCCCGGCATGCTCGGGATTGGCATTGGCGGCACGGCTGAAAAAGCGGTGCTCATGGCCAAAGAAAGCTTGATGGACGACCTCGACATGTACCAATTGCTGGACAAATCCAGCAAGGGTGGCAAACTCAGCCAAGTCGAAGAACTGCGCTTGGAGCTCTACCACAAGGTCAACGCCCTAGGCA
>JAVLFR010000124.1:0-8301 GCA_046052785.1 Limnohabitans sp.
GGCACCACGCCGTCGCTCACCAAGAAGGCGGTGGCACGGATGTGGTCGGCAATCACACGCAAGCTCTTGTGGCCCAGGTCTTGGCAGCCTGTTTCGCGCGAGGCGGCTTTGATGAGCGCGTCAAAGATGTCAATCTCGTAGTTGCTGTGCACGTGCTGCAAGATGGCCGCCAAGCGCTCTAGGCCCATGCCTGTGTCCACGCATGGCGCGGGCAAGCGGGTAACGCTGCCGTCTTCAGCCATGTTGAACTGCATGAACACGTTGTTCCAAATTTCGATGAAGCGGTCGCCGTCTTCGTCGGGGCTGCCAGGGGGGCCGCCTGGGATGTGGTCGCCGTGGTCGTAGAAGATTTCAGAGCAAGGGCCGCAGGGGCCCGTGTCGGCCATCATCCAAAAGTTGTCGCTCTTGTAGCGGCCACCTTTGTTGTCGCCAATGCGAATCACGCGCTCGGGGGGCAGGCCAATTTCTTGGGTCCAAATGTCGTAGGCCTCATCGTCTTCTTGGTAAACGGTGGCCAGCAAACGCTCGGGGGGCAGCTTGTAAACCTCCGTCAACAACTCCCACGCCCACTTGAGCGATTCGCGCTTGAAATAGTCACCAAACGACCAATTACCCAACATTTCAAAAAAAGTATGGTGACGGGCGGTGTAGCCTACGTTTTCCAAATCATTGTGCTTGCCGCCAGCGCGCAAGCAGGCTTGCACCGAGGCCGCACGCACGTATGAGCGCTTGTCTTCGCCCAAAAACACATCTTTGAACTGCACCATGCCCGAATTGGTAAACATCAAGGTGGGGTCGTTGCCTGGCACCAGGGGGCTCGAGGCCACCACGGTGTGGCCTTTGGACTCAAAGAAGTCTAAGAATGATTTGCGAATGTCAGCAACGGTGAATGTGGGTGTAGTCATCCCTAAATTATAGGTTTCGGTGTCTCCCCAGAGTCATCGCTGGGTTTGGGGCGGTATGCTAGGGGCAATTATTTTGGAGACCGTGATGGACATGAAAACAGCCCCCCTTTCTTTGCTCAATGACCCCAGCCTGCTCAAAACCGATGCGCTGATCAATGGCCAGTGGGTCAAGGGCGCAAGCCGCTTCGATGTGCATGACCCAGCTACCGGCAAAAAGCTGGCCGATGTGGCCAACCTCACCGCCCAAGACGCTGAAGCCGCCCTGGACGCCGCCAACGCAGCATGGCCAGCTTGGCGCAACAAGACCAGCAAAGAGCGCAGCATTATTTTGCGCAAGTGGTTTGACCTGCTCATGGCCCATCAAGAAGACCTCGGCCGCATCATGACGGCCGAGCAAGGCAAGCCGTTTGCAGAAGCCAAAGGCGAAGTGGCCTATGGCGCGAGCTTTGTGGAGTGGTTTGCCGAAGAAGCCAAGCGCGTCAATGGCGAGACCCTGCCCCAGTTTGACAACAACCGCCGTTTGATGGTGATCAAGCAACCCATTGGCGTGTGCGCTGCCATCACACCCTGGAACTTCCCATTGGCGATGATCACCCGCAAAGTGGCGCCCGCTTTGGCTGCGGGTTGCACCGTGGTCATCAAGCCTGCTGAACTCACGCCCCTCACCGCCTTGGCGGCTGCTGAGTTGGCCATTCGGGCAGGCGTTCCCGCGGGCGTATTGAACATCCTGAGCGCCGACAGCGACAACAGCATTGCGATTGGCAAAGTGTTTTGCAGCAGTGACATCGTGCGCCACATCAGCTTTACCGGCTCTACCGAAGTCGGCCGCATCTTGATGGCCCAGTCCGCGCCCAGCATCAAAAAGTTGGCTCTTGAGCTCGGTGGCAACGCCCCCTTCATCGTGTTTGACGATGCCGACATTGACAGTGCTGTTGAAGGCGCTATGGCCAGCAAATACCGCAACGCAGGCCAAACCTGCGTGTGCGCCAACCGCATTTATGTGCAAGACGCGGTCTACGACGAGTTTGTGCAAAAGTTCTCAGCCAAAGTGAAAACCTTGAAGGTGGGAAATGGCTTTGACGAGGGCGTGGTGCAAGGTCCACTCATTGAAGACGCTGCGGTCGAGAAGGTCGAGCGCCATGTGCAAGACGCCCTGCAAAAAGGTGGCAAGGTCATGGTGGGCGGCCACAAATTGGAAGGCCAGTTTTATGCCCCCACTGTCATCTCCAACGCCACGGCTGACATGCTCTGCGCCCGTGAAGAAACCTTTGGCCCCTTTGCCCCTGTATTTCGCTTTCACCAAGACCAAGAAGCCATCGACGCCGCCAACAACACCGAATTTGGCTTGGCCAGCTACTTCTACAGCCGCGACATTGGCCGCATTTACCGCGTGAGCGAAGCGTTGGAATACGGCATGGTGGGCATCAACGTGGGCGTGATCGCCACCGAACACGTGCCCTTTGGAGGCGTCAAGCAGTCAGGCCTTGGCCGCGAAGGCTCTAGCCATGGGATGGAGGAGTATTTGGAGATGAAATACCTCTGCCTGGGTGATATCCTTAAATAAGGCTAAAGCCTTTAAACAGTAAGCCTACGTGGTTTTACTTTGGTTTTATTAAAATCAATGTATACAATTAATTCCATCAATTACTTATGCAAACAAAGGCATATCAACCCATGGACTCTAAGCAAATTTACTTGCGTTTTTTAAACCTCATCCATGCCTTGGACGGCGGTGCTAACGCGCCAGTCATGGATTTGGATGCCAAAAAACTGCTGGAAGTCATTGCTGTGCGTCATGCCGCTGAAAAGCCTTTGACGGTGACCGACGCCATGGGCTTACACACCATCGCCTCGCCTGCCACGATCCATCGCAAGCTTGACCAACTGCGCGAACTCGGCATGATTGACACGGTGTTTGAGGGCAAAAATCGTCGCACCAAATTCTTGGTGCCCACCCAAATGGCCCATGACTACTTTCATAAAGTCGGTCAAGTCATGCAAGAGGCGATGGCACAAGCCTAAATCTGTTCCACGCTCTGCCCAAAAAAGCATCCCTCGTGGATGCTTTTTGCATTCTCAGCGAATGCTGTTCTCGCACCTTTTTTTAATTTTTTCAGTGGCGATGCGGCGGCAATATTTAATGTCATTCTCAATCTTGCCCATGCATAAGTTGAGCATGTCGTTGCTGCTGATCTTTTGACAATGGGACTTGTCATTGGTGGTGGTGGCGCGGCAATAGTGGGCCTTGTCTTTGTCCTGGATGTCGTTACAGCTTTGCGCGTTCGCTGCAAAACACATCCACATCGTTGACAACACAACCATTCGTTTCATGATTTATCCCCCAACCGCACGTGTCACGTGATTGAGTTTAGGGCAAGCATCGCTACAATGCCAGCACTAACTGCGGGTGTCGTTCAATGGTAGGACTCTTGCTTCCCAAGCAAATAACGTGGGTTCGATTCCCATCACCCGCTCCAAATTAAAAAAACCGCTCAGTTCACCACTGAGCGGCTTTTTTACGCTTATTGCGAGTTAATTCATTTAGCCTACATCACAGCAGGATCACGCCCGTTTTGCTTTGCAAGAACTCGCGGGTCACGCCAGGCGCGAGCTCGATCACTTTGAGGCCTTCAGCGACCACGTCCATCACCGCAAGATCGGTGATGATGCGGTCCACCACACCAACGCCTGTCAAAGGCAAGGTGCAGCGGGGCAAGATTTTCAAATCTTCGGTGCCGTCTTTTTTCTTCGCCACGTGCTCCATCAAGATGATGACGCGCTTGACGCCAGCGACCAAGTCCATTGCGCCGCCCATGCCTTTGATCATCTTGCCGGGAATCATCCAGTTGGCCAAGTCACCCTTCTCGCTCACTTGCATTGCGCCCAAGATGGAGAGATTGATCTTGCCCCCACGAATCATGGCAAACGATTGATCGCTGCCAAAAATCGCCGAGCCTTTGATGGTGGTGACGGTTTGTTTGCCTGCGTTGATGAGGTCGGCGTCGACTTCGTCTTCATAGGGAAAAGGGCCAATGCCCAACATGCCGTTCTCGCTTTGCAGCCAGACCTCCACGTGGTCAGGCACATGATTGGCCACCAGGGTAGGAATGCCAATGCCCAGGTTCACATAAAAACCGTCTTGCAGTTCGCTTGCCGCACGTGCGGCCATTTCGTCTTGAGTCCAAGCCATGGTGATTCCTTATTTACGGTCGCGGGTGGTGCGCTTTTCAATGCGCTTCTCGGGCGTGGGGTTGTGCACAATGCGGTGCACGTAAATGCCTGGCAAGTGAATGTCGTCAGGAGCGAGTTCGCCCGTGGCCACGATGCGCTCGACTTCCACCACGCAAATCTTGCCCGCGGTGGCGGCTGCGGGGTTGAAGTTGCGTGCTGTCATGTTGAAGCGTAAATTGCCTGAGCGGTCGGCCACATCGGCTTTGATCAGCGAAATCTCTGGCACCAAGGAGCGCTCCATCACATAGGTTTCGCCATCGAAATCACGCAACTCTTTACCATCGGCTACCAAGGTGCCCACGCCCGTCTTGGTGAAGAAGGCGGGGATGCCCGCCCCCCCAGCACGTAACTTTTCCGCCAACGTACCTTGAGGAGTGAATTCAAGTTCGAGCTCACCCGCTAGATATTGGCGCTCGAACTCTTTGTTCTCGCCGACGTAGCTGGAAATCATTTTTTTGATTTGATGGGTTTCAAGCAATTTGCCCAACCCAAAGCCGTCCACGCCAGCGTTGTTAGAAATAACGGTCAAGTCCTTCACACCGCTGTCGCGCAAAGCGTCGATCAGGGCCTCAGGAATGCCACACAAACCAAAACCACCCACAGCCATCAGTTGACCGTCGGCCACGATGTCTTTGAGCGCTTCAGCAGCAGATGGGAAAACTTTGTTCAAGGGGAGCTCCAGTCAGAGGACAACAGAATGACTTTACGATACTACGTAATCTTATACGTAGTTTTTCGTAAGCACAGACCCCTTAAAGCCATGTCCATGATTGATTACAACCAAGCTTTCGACCTCGCCCCTGTTGGTCTGGTGCTGTCGCGCAACCGCACCATGGTGGACTGCAACCAACACGTGTGCGAGATGTTTGGCGCCACTCGCGAGCAGCTAATTGGCCAATCATTTCAAGTGCTTTACCCCAGCGCGGACGAGTACGAGCGCACGGGCGCCCGTATCAAACTCAGTCTGAACACTAAAGGTTTGTATGCTGACGATCGGTTGATGAAACGCATCGACGGCCGCTTCAAAGGCGAGCCCTTTTGGTGTCATGTGACCGGACGCGCCTTGAACTTGGACTCGCCCCATGAAGCCGGCATTTGGAGCTTTGAGGATCTCAGTGCCAGACGCCCCGTGCGGGCCGAACTGACTGCACGCGAACGCGAAGTGGCGGCCTTGTTGATGGAAGGCATGACCTCCAAAGAAATTGGCAAGGTGCTGGGTATCAGCCACCGCACCGTGGAGATTTACCGCGCCAAACTCATGCGCAAATACAAAGCCTCCACCACCGCAGACTTGGTGCACAAGCTGGTGGTGGGCTAGGTCATTTTTCAGCGACAAGTCTGAAATGGACCCGAGGATAATTAGGTGAGCGACCTAAAGAACGGAATACACCTCATGAGCCACTACCCTTACCCAGAACTCAAAGACTTGCCTGAAGACATTCGCTCCAAGATTTTGGAAGTCCAGGAGAAAGCGGGCTTTGTGCCCAAAGTGTTTTTGGCCTTCGCGCGCCGCCCTGCGGAATGGCGCGCCTTCTTCGCATACCACGATGCGTTGATGGTGCCCGAATCAGTCGGGCGCAGCAGCAACCTGACCAAGGGCGATCGCGAAATGATCGTCACCACCACCAGCGCGGCCAACCATTGCCTGTATTGCGTGATCGCGCATGGCGCCATCCTGCGCATTTACGAAAAGAAACCCTTGGTCGCCGACCAAGTCGCGGTCAACTATCGCAAGGCCGACATCACGCCACGCCAACGCGCCATGCTCGACTTTGCCATGAAGGTCTGCCAACACAGTGACCAGGTGGAAGATGCCGACTTTACGGCCCTGCACGCCCATGGTTTTGACGATGAAGACATTTGGGACATCGCTGCCATCACGGCCTTCTTCGGATTGAGCAACCGCATGGCTAGCTTCAGCGGCATGATGCCCAACCCAGAGTTTTATGTGATGGGCCGCGTGCCCAAGCAAAAGTAAATGCAATGTCGCAGCGGATGCGGGGCTTGCTGCATTGCACCCTCCATCACCAGCCCCTTGCCCGGCATGCCTGATGGCAAACCCGCTGGTGTGCCATGCGCGCAGTTGCTGCCCGATATGCGCTGTGCGGTGTTTGGCAAACCTGAGCGACCAGTCTTTTGTGGGGGCTTGCTGCCCTCTGTAGAGATGTGCGGAGCCGACCGCTGTGACGCCTTGCTGTGGCTTCAAAAACTCGAGACTGCCACTTCTCCTTCCAGCAGCGCGTCTCAATGACACTTCAGTCATGCCTAACGCACCCTCTCTGGATTCAGCATCCGAACTGCTAGTTCGTCGCTTGAATGTCGATCTGACCAGCCCCATGCGTCGGCACTGGAATGGTGACGACGCGTTTTTGACCGCTTTTTACAACGCCCTGTCGTTCAGCTTTCCTGAGGGTGAGCTATTTTTCATCGAGTCGGTGCGTCATGCCGTCCCTCACCTTGATGCCACACCCACCCACCAAGCGCTAAAAAACAAGGCCAATGCCTTCATCGGTCAAGAAGCCAGTCACCGCCATCTACACGCACAGTACAACAGCCAACTCGAATCACAAGGCCTTAAAAACCATTTGGGGCCCCGCATCGTCAAACGCAAAGCCCGCGCACGGCGCTGGTTTGCCAAATCGTCTCGGAGCTATTTGCACGAGCTGGCCATCACTGCAGGCTATGAACACTTCACGTCGGTCCTAGGCGACTTGACGCTTCAGAGCATCGGCAAGCCAGGCGATTGGCTTGAACACGCTGACACCCCCATCCAAACCCTATGGCGTTGGCACGCCGCCGAAGAGTGCGAGCACAAAGCGGTGTCGTTTGACTTGTACCAACAACTGGGCGGCAACTACGCGTGGCGCATGGTTTGGCTCGTCTTCATTTGCTTTCACTTCACCAAGGATGTGATGGTCCAAACCATCCATAACCTGTGGAACGATCGCACGCTGCACAAGCCCAGCACTTGGTGGTCTGCGTTGAAGTTTGGTTTTGGCCGCTATGGCTGGGTGTGGCGCTGCACCCCGCGCTTCATGGCTTATGTGCGCAAAGACTTTCACCCAGACCAGATGGGAGATGCACGTGTGATGCGTGACTGGCTGCAGTCTCACAGCAGCCAATGGCGTGCCATAGGCACAGCCAAGACTCAGCCTTAAGGCGTCACCATGGCGCGCACCCAGTCGGGTAAGTCCACCGCTTTTTGCTTGGGAAAGTCCACCCAAATGGTGGTGGCGCCGCCTGCCGCATAAATCTCACCAGGGCTGGTGACCAGTTCCATGGTGGCCCAGGTTTCAAACGTGGTGCGGCCGGGATCGCTGGCGTACATCTTGATCAGCAGCTCACACGGGTATGCCAGCTGTTTGTAGAAGTTACAAAACGCATTCACGATCACAGGACCTTCACCCTCGGGCTTGGGCTCGGAGTTGAATTGACGCAACCAATCGACACGCGCGATTTCGAGGTACCGAAAATAAATGGTGTTGTTGACATGCCCCATCGCGTCCATATCGCCCCAACGCACAGGGACAGTGGTTTCATACACCAGCTTTTTGTGTTCGGGGATCTCGTACCTCATACCGAAAACCCATCATCTGCTGAAATGATGGCCCCGTTGATGAACGCACTTTCTGCGCTGGCCAACATGACCAACAAAGCGTCCAAATCATGCGGATGACCCACGCGCTTGCGCGGCAACATGTTCACCAATTTCTGGCCCTGCTCGGTTTGCCAGTGGTGGTGGTTGATTTCAGTGTCAATGTAGCCGGGGCAAATCGCGTTGACGTTGATGCCAAAGCGCCCCCACTCCATGGCCAGCACTTTGGTCATTTGAATGACAGCAGCCTTGCTCATGCAATAGGCACCAATTTGCGGCAACACACGAATACCTGCCACGGAGGCAATGTTGATGATGCGCCCACCTGTGTAGCTGCCGGGTGCAGCGCCCTTGGCGCGGGCCAGCATGCGCTTGCCTACTTCTTGCGCCACAAAAAACGAGCCTCGCACATTGGTGTTGAAGATGAAGTCAAAGTCTTCTTCAGTCACGTCTTGTACGCGCTGGGTGGTGCTCACACCCGAGTTGTTCACCAAAATATCAATGCTGCCCACCTCAGTTTCGGCATGTGCCACGGCCGATTGGATACTGCCCAAAGTCGTCACATCCAGA